>CAZFJG010000051.1:0-10548 GCA_964519285.1 uncultured Synergistales bacterium
TTGAAATTAGTTACATTTTTATTTATTTTTCAAGATCTTTCCTGATAAAAATTCCTGCCCTGCTTTTTAGCAAAGACCACCAGAAAAGATAGTATCACAAAGAAACAACAAGGACTATTCTTCTGTCATGTTTTGTAGCATTTCCGCGACTTCCCGAGGATCAGCCTGCCCCTTTGTCTCTCTCATTACAAGACCCTGGAGGAACTTGGTTTTCTTGTTCTTTTTGTCCTTGCCGGATCTTATGATCTCAACCACATCCTGATTCTGTTCCAGAACGGTCTTTATGACAACCTTGAGTTTTTCTCCCGAGATACCTCCTGTCTCCACTGAAGATCTATCCATAACAGTTTCAAGATCGTCCCCTGAGCTTGCCATGGCTTCGAAAAGTTCCTTTGCTGCTGTATTTGACAACTCATTTCTGTCTACCATGACAAGAAGACCAGCAAGATCTTCAGGCTTTATCTTAAGTTCTTTGATAGTTATCCCTTGTTCATGAAGGGCTCTCGTCACTTCAGTCATAATCCAGTTTGCAGTCCTCTTCGGTGATGCCCCGTGTTTCAGACAGCTCTCAAAGAAATCTGCCATGGCTGAATTTTCAGTCAGGTTGGCAGTTTCCTCCATTTCCAGCCCATATTCGGTGGAAAATCTCTTTTCTTTTTCCCATGGCAGTTCGGGAATGGACTCTGCCACCTTTCTGTCGTAATCCTCAGAAAGGATCAGGGGAGGAAGGTCCGGTTCAGGGAAATACCTGTAATCATGTGCTTCTTCCTTGCTTCTCGAGGACCGGGTTATCCCCTTGCCATCATCCCAGTGCCTGGTTTCCATGATCACTTTTTCTCCCTTTTCTAAAAGTCTGGACTGCCTTTTTATCTCGTATTCAAGTGCTTTTTCCAGCGCCTTAAGGGAGTTCATGTTCTTTATTTCTGTCCTGCTTCCCCATCTTCCGTCTGAACATTTGACGGAAATGTTTGCATCAACTCTCAGGGAACCGCTCTCCATGTCACCGTTAGATACTCCAAGATACCTGACGAGCTGTCTTATTCTTGTAACGTACCTTCTGGCCTCTGAAGCAGATTTTATATCAGGCTCCGATACTATCTCTGCTAAAGGTACTCCTGCCCTGTTATAATCCACGTAAGAGTTGCTGGAACCTGAAAGCCTTCCATCTGCTGCACTGTGAACAAGTTTTCCGGCATCTTCCTCGAGATGTAGCCTTGTTATGCCTATTTTTCTCATTTCCTGGTCTTCCCCTGGTATTTCTACGTAACCATGTTCTCCTACCGGTAGATCATACTGAGAGATCTGATAGGCCTTTGGAAGATCAGGATAAAAATAGTTTTTCCTGTGAAATCTGGTTATTCTGTTTATACTGCAGTTCAGGGCAAGTGACGTCCTCACTGCCAGTTCCACTACACGGGAATTTAGTACCGGCAAAGTTCCGGGAAGCCCAAGACAAAGAGGACAAACGTTTGAATTCGGCACTGCCCCGATGTAATCTGTAGAACAGGAACAGAAGAGTTTTGTAGCAGTATTGAGCTGGACGTGTATCTCGAGACCGATCACAGGCGTAAATTCGATTTTCACTGTTTGGCACCTCCCTCTGCGATTCTGGCAGGACCAAAGGTCTTTTCAAGAATACTGCCCTGGGAAATAAGATCAGTTTCTTTCCACTTTGGACCAACGAGCTGAACACCCAGCGGCAGTCCCTTACTGGAAAAACCGGCATTTATGGATAGTCCGGGTAACCCCGCAAGATTAACCGGCAGGGTAAAAACATCCATCATGTACATCTGTATTGGATCCGAAAGAAGCTCTCCTATTCTAAATGCCGGAGAAGGAGAAGTTGGCATTACAATACTGTCAACTTCTGCAAAAGCATTATTGAACTCTTTTGTTATTACCTGCCTTACCTTCTGGGCTGTCAGGTAATAGGCATCATAATATCCTGAACTCAAAACGTATGTTCCAGTCAGGATCCTTCGCTTTACTTCTGTTCCAAAACCTTCTTTCCTTGTTTTAAAATAAAGGCTAAGAAGGTCATCGCTCGGTGCTGAGTAACCATATCTGACCCCGTCATACCTTGCGAGATTGGAACTTGCCTCTGCGGGGGCAAGTATATAATAGGCTCCAAGACCAGAATCCATGGTTACAGGCAGGGAAACCTCAACTATTTCCGCCCCTTCACCTTCGAGTATCTTGAGGGTTCTTTCAACGGCTGACTGAATGTCCGGATCAAGTTTATAATCCTGGAACTCCCTCACCACTCCAACCTTTTTACCCTTGAGGTTTTCTGTTCTCAGGGCTTCTGTGTAGTCAGGTCTTTCCCTTCTACTGCAGGTTGAGTCCCTTTTGTCCGGTACTGTTATGACGTTCATGCCAAGGGCGATATCTTCCATTGTCCTTGCAAAGGGACCTATCTGATCAAGGGAGGATGCAAATGCGATAAGACCGTAACGGCTAACAAGACCATAGGTGGGCTTTAGGCCGTATATTCCGCAGAAACCGGCGGGCTGTCTTACGGATCCTCCAGTATCACTGCCAAGAGACAGGGGAACATATCCAGCTGCCACAGAAGCTGCACTTCCGCCGGAACTGCCCCCGGTTACCCTGTCGTAATCCCAGGGATTATGGCATGCCCCGAAAGCCGAGTGCTCTGAGGAGCTGCCCATAGCAAATTCGTCCATGTTTGTCTTTCCTGTAACTGTTGCACCCTGTCCCCTCAAAAGATCGACCACAGTCGCATTATAGGGAGGTTTCCATTCCCCGAGGATCCTGCTTGCGCATGTTGTACGGACACCGTCAGTACACATATTGTCCTTTACTAAAACCGGAACTCCGGCCAGCAGGCCAGGGTCCTCCCCGTCTGCTATTGCCTTGTCAACCTTCCTGGCGTTTTCCCTTGCCTTTTCCTCTGAAAAAGTAATAACAGCGTTAAGATGATTCTCCAGGGAATGGGCTCTCGAGAGGCAGGAGTCCAGAACTTCAAGGGCTGAGAATTTTTTCTCCTTTATTCCCTGAACCATCCTGGCTGCTGTAAGATGATAAAGATCCATATTAGTTTTCCTCCCCCATAATCCTTGGAACACGGAAGAAATCCCCTTCGGCATCAGGGGCCTCCTTTAAGGCTATGTCCCGTTTCCCCCACTCCCGGACAATATCTTCGCGAAGGGGAGTGCCTTCTGTATCCTCTGTTACAAAGGGGTTGATACCCTCCAGGTCCAAAACCTGCAACCTGTTAAAATGTTCGATTATACTGTTGAAATGTCCTGCCATGGATTCGAGTTCCTTTTCGTCGATATCCAGTCTGGCAAGCATGGCAACTCGTTTCACTTCCTCTTTTGAGATAGCCAAATTTAAAACCTCCCTGCAGTAACGGATCTCTATGATCCTATATTCCCAAATTCACTGAAAACTATTTTTCCTGTTCAACATAGGGCCTGACCATTTCGAGAAAAGCCCCTTCATCTATGATCCTGACACCCTCCTGCTCTGCCTTTGAATATTTACTTCCTGGATTATCTCCGGCCACTAGAAGAGAGGTCCTGCTGCTTACACTTGAAGAGGTACGCCCACCAAGACCTTTGACCAGTTCTTCTGCCTCTTGCCTGGTCATTGCCGACATTTCGCCTGTGAAGACTACCCTCATATTATCAAAAAGAGTACCGGAAGGACCGGCAATTTCATTTCTGTCAGCCTCCATCTTAACACCAGCTTCTGCCAGTTTTTTTAATACCTTCAGGTTAGTTTCCTCCCGGAAAAAAGCATGAATGGAAACTGCGATCTTTTCACCGATACCTTCAAGGCTGGAAATCTCCTCTACTGAAGCTTTTTTTAGCTCATCTATCCCGGGAAAAGTCGCTGCAATGGTTTCCGCCGCTTTAGCTCCTGTCATTCTGATACCGAGAGCTGTGAGGAGATTCTCAAAAGGCCTGTCCTTTGATCTCTCTATAGAAGCAAGCAGATTGTCTGCGGACTTTTCTCCCATTCTATCCATTTGGACGAGTCTTTTCCTGTCAAGGTAAAAAATGTCACCAAGGTCTTCCACCATGTCAGTCTCGATGAGCTTTTCTACAAGTTTTTCGCCAAGTCCCCTTATATCCATTCCCTGCCTTGATGCAAAGTGGATCAGGCCTTCCCTCAGCTGGGCAGGACAGGATGAATTGATGCATCTCACGGCAACTTCTCCAGGCAGTTTCACTACCTCGGAACCACATTCAGGACATCTTTCCGGCATGGAGAAGATCCTTTCCTTTCCACTACGGCTTTTTCTGTCCACCTTGATGATCTCAGGAATTATCTCACCTGCTTTTCTTACCCGGACTGTATCTCCTATTCGAACATCTTTTCGTTCTATCTCGTCCTGGTTATGAAGGCTTGCCCTTTTGACAACAGTACCTGAGAGCTGTACTGGCTCCAGAATGGCAGTAGGAGTCAATGTTCCTGTCCTGCCTACAGAGATCATTATATCCAGAACCTTTGAGCGTTTTTCCTCGGGAGGATATTTAAAGGCAATAGCCCATCTGGGTGACCGGGCTGTGAAACCAAGCCTGTCCCAGAGTGAACGATCATTTACCTTAACAACAACTCCATCCGTTACATAAGGAAGATCATGTCTGTTCTCCCTCCACTCTTCTATGAAACCGAATACCTCGTCAGGACCCTTGCACAATCTGTTCTGCTGTTGTACTGGAAAACCTGCCTCCTTTAACCATGATAATATTGAATCCTGAGTGAAGCAGTTGTACCTGTCAGGATTGAGAAGATGATATACAAAGAGGGCGAGTGGCCTTGAGGAGGTTATGGAAGGATCAAGTTGCCTTAAGCTTCCTGCAGCTGCATTTCTTGGATTTGCGAAAGGAGCTTCTCCCTCCTCTTCCCGCTTTCGGTTAAGAGAAGCAAAATCCTCCTTTTTCATGTATATTTCACCTCTCACCACAATAGAGCCTTCTATGCTTTTGCGAAGCTTGAGTGGAAGAGACCTCACTGTCCTTAAATTGACAGTAACATCCTCGCCGATTCTGCCATTACCCCTGGTGGCTCCCAGGACAAAAGCACTGTCCCTGTATGTAAGGGAAACTGCCAGACCATCTATCTTTAACTCGCATTCGTACTCAATATCATCCGCACTTCCCAGAATACGTGAAACCCTCGAAAAAAAGGACTCCAGTTCCTTAAGATCGAGGGCATTATCCAGACTGAGCATGGGTTCAGCGTGTTTCACCTTTTCAAAACCATCCAGCGGAAGACCTCCTACCCGTCGAGTAGGGGAATCAGGTGTAACAATGTCAGGGTATTTCTCTTCCAGCCTCTGAAGTTCCTTCAAAAGCCGGTCATACTCTGAGTCTTCTATCTCAGGATCATCAAGAACGTAATATCGATAGTTATGGTCAGATATTTCTTCCCTTAATCGGAATGCTTTTTTTCTTGCCTCTTCAATACCTTTCAAAGATCAGGCACCTCCGAAAACATCAGGCTCTGGGCTTAAGTGTCGGGAAAAGAATGACATCCCTTATGGACTTGGAATTGGTCAAAAACATTATCAGCCTGTCGATACCGATACCCAGCCCTCCAGTTGGAGGAAGACCGTACTCCAGGGCTGTTATGAAATCTTCATCGAAGGCGTGAGCTTCCTCGTCTCCCTGCTCTTTTTTCTTCTTCTGGTCTTCAAATCGCTCTTTCTGGTCAACTGGATCATTCAGCTCGCTGAAAGCGTTTGCAACCTCTGATCCGTTTATAAATAATTCAAAACGTCTGGTAAAACTGGGATCTTCGGGATCTTTCTTTGCAAGAGGTGAAATCTCTGTGGGATAACCAAGCACAAAAGTTGGCTGTATAAGCTTGTCCTCCACAAATTCTTCAAAAAGCTCCGACAACAGAAGATATCTGCTTTCAGTGCCATTTATATCGAGACCTGCAGAACGAGCCTTTTCCCTTGCTTCTTCATCAGTCCCTATGTCATCAAGATCATATCCGGTATGCTCTTTCACTGCCTCTTTCATTGTTATACGACGGAAAGGTGAATCGAAGTTGAGCAAGGTCCCCTGATAATCCACCTGTCTTTCACCAACAGCATCAGCTGATGCTACAATTATCTCTTCTGTGAGGTTCATCATGTCTTCGTAATTGGCATATCCCCAGTAGACTTCCATTGAAGTAAACTCAGGGTTGTGCATCAGATCTATTCCTTCATTCCTGAAGTTTTTAGCAATCTCGTATACCCTTCCGAACATGCCAACAATGAGTCTTTTGAGATAAAGTTCGGTAGCAATTCTCATGTACATCTGGGTGCCAAGGGCATTGTGGTAGGTCTCGAAGGGCTTGGCATTGGCTCCACCTGCTATGAGGGACAGGACAGGAGTTTCAACTTCAAGGGTGCCGTGACTTTCAAGGACATTACGGAAAGCCTGGATGATCTTCGCCCTCTTTCGGAAAACATCCCTTACTTCTGGATTGGCAATGGTATCTACATATCTCTGCCTGTATCTCGTTTCAATATCCCTCAGGCCATGCCACTTCTCGGGCAGTGGCCTCAGCGCCTTTGATAAAAGGACACACTCCTTTACGAACACCGTCAATTCTCCCCGTCTTGTACAGAAAGGATTTCCCTTTACTCCGACTATATCACCGGTATCAAGCCACTTTTTTATAAATTTGTAATTATCCTCGCCCATAGCGTTGAACTGAAAGTAAAGCTGTATAGTACCCTCTTCGTCGGCCATGTTGGCAAAGGTAGCCTTACCGTGCTTTCTGAGGGTTATGATCCTTCCTGCTGTGCTGAGCATAACTGACTCATCACCCTGGTCAGCCTCGAGATGAGAATAGTTTTCTCTTATCCATGAGACAGAATGTTTATGATCCCACTTGTCTATAACAAAAGGATTATAATCCTCTTCCTCTTTCAGCCTGTTCAGTTTGTCCAGCCTCTGCTTGAGAATCTCCTCCTCGGGCATTGACTGGATCTCATCGTTTACTGTTTGCTTTGACATTAAATAATTCTCCTTTCGGAAATAGTAAATGTATTCTTTAGCAGTATTCTCAGATCCGTCCATCCGTGCATTCCGGCCGCATCCCTTCTGAAAGAGTTTATCCCGGGGATACTCTTGAACATGCCCGACATGATCTTTTTAACCATAACGTCGGTGAATCTATCTCCGTAACAGTAATAAAGGTCATTCCCGAGTTCTATCAGATATTGCATCTGAAGTGAAGGATCCGGGTCCGCGAGATCTTCCGGAACATTATAACCAAGCCTCTTCAGGGATTTCGGAAAGATAAAGGGATCCTTGAGTGCTCCTCTTGCGATAAATACAGCGGAACATCCTTTCCCGAGGAAATGAATTACATCTTCAGGGCTGAAAATATCACCGCTGGCGCTTATTCTGCTGCGAAAAACCTTAGCAGCCTCTTCTATCAGCCTTCTGTCGGACCTCCCCTCGTATCTCTGGGATGGAGTCCTTCCGTGAATAGTAATATGGGAAGCTCCGGCCTTTAGAAGACCTTCACAGAATTTCAAAGTCCCAAGAGGATGTCCCTCTGGACATTTCCTTATCTTGACCCATACAGGTATATTTTTTCCTTTAATCTCCCTTATCATTTCAAAGGCAAGATCCGGTTTATAAAGAAGAGCTGCACCTGCACCTTTTTTTCTCACCTTTGGCATGGGACAGGCCATGTTAATTCCAAGGGCTGCAAAGGGTCTCCCTGAAACTGCTATCTCAACTCCCTCGATAAGGGTCTTTGTGTCTCCGGCAAAAAGCTGGAGAACAAGAGGGATCTCTTCTTCAGAGAAATCAAGCATTCTTGTAGTTTTACCCATCCCCCTTGTCAGACCTGCACAACTCACCATCTCGGTGTGGACGAGGCCAGCACCAAGTCTCCTGAAAAACTTCCTTACAGGGTGATTGGTTATACCGGCCAGAGGAGCAAGCCATACAGGGTTTGCAGTTGTAACTCCTCCAGTCTTATTCTCAAAAATCAATTTATCTTCTTTCTGGATCACATTTCTTCCCCTTTGGGTTATTTTAAAGCATCAGCTGAGAATTGCAGAGGATTACCTGCAGTTGCGATCGAAAATGATCCTCAGCCCCTCGAGCGTGATGTATGGATCTGCAGTATCAATTGTTTCGGAAAGACTGGCTATGTTTCCGGCATGACCACCAGTTGCTATAACGGCTGTTTTGTATCCAAGTTCTTTCCAGGCTAACTTTACAAGGTAATCCACAAGACCCACATTTCCATAAATTATACCAGCCTTTATCGAATCCATTGTTGTCCGTCCTATAACACTTTCAGGCTTCTCAAAACCTACTTTTGGAAGCTGGGCGGTTTTGCCGAAAAGTGCATCCATTCCGGATTCAATACCGGCAGAGATAGTACCTCCAAGATAGGCTCCATCTTCAGATATAACATCAAGGGTTATTGCGGTACCAAAATCAACAACTATCAGGGGTTTCCCGTACTTGTGTACTCCTGCAACAGAATTTACCAGCCTGTCTGCACCCACTTCGTGAGGTACGAGGTACTTTATTTCTATCCCCAGGTCCATTTTATAGTTTACCTTCAGGCTCTGAACACCAAAATATGATTCTATTCCCTCACTGAATGCTGAATCAAGGGGAGGTACGACACTGGAAAGTATTGCTCCATCTATCTCGGAAGGGTTTATCGAAGAATTACTTAAAAGGTTCAGAAGGTATATCCCTATTTCGTCAGAGGTATGCACTCTCGACATAAGTCTCCAGTGTTTTACCAGTTCCTCTCCTTTAAATATTCCTATAGAAGTATTTGTATTCCCTGCATCAATAACAAGGAGCAATTTCAAGACCTCCACACTTTATCTATGGTAAAAACAGCCAGAACAATATTACACCACAACAGTAGCTGAAATGAAAGGAACAATAATATTTCCTGCCAGAATAAAGATCAGAACCCTGGACCATGGTACGTTGATGGCCCTCAGGAGCATTAAACATCCAGAATTTAAAGCAATTACAGCAAAGGGAAGAGACCATTCTATTCCGTAGGGAACCAGCAAAGCTATAAAGTTGCATAATTGCTCCCACCCTGAAAGCACGTAATTTGCGGTGTTAACAGCTACACCGGAAAAAGGCATGCCGGACAAAGCCACGAGAGCACAAAAAGCGATGGCTGGAAGAATAAAGGCAAATGCCGGCACTGATATGATATTTACAAATAGTCCAGCCAGAGGCACTGCTCCAAAAACTGACGAGACCAGAGGATATGTCGTGGTCCAGATCACTGGACTCACAGCTATCCTCAGCCTTGTAGACCTGACAAGTCTACTGAAGGATACAAGGGACAGCACAGCACTAACAGAGAGCCTCCAGCCTATATCCCAGAAATACCACGGATTATATAGCAACATAAGAGTAGCGGCAACACAGACAGAATTGATACCCGAAACAGGACGACGAAATATTTCACCTATAAGAACCATCTGTAACATTATTCCCGCCCTGAAAGCACTGGCATGAAATCCTGTTAAAAGTACATACAGCCATATGACCAGAGAAATTAATATTGCCCTGTAGCGCAACCTTCTGAACAAGAGAAAGGCAATTCCGGCTACAAGGCCGACATGAAATCCAGAGACAGCAAGAAGGTGGGATGTCCCCCACCGGGAATGTTTTTCTCGAAGAACAGGATCCTTTGCACCTAACCAGGAGGCAAGAATGTAACTTCTGAGAGGATCCGACAGATCTGTGTCTATCCTTGTCCTCAGAACACTTCTCCATGATGCAATACCAGATTTTGCGTCTTCTCTGTTTCTGGAAATTTCATAAGGCACTATCTGAGCATCTATTCCCCTTGCCTTCCAGTACCTTTTCTCGTTAAAATCGCTGCCCTTCCGGGGACTTTCAAGGGGCATAACCGGCCCTTTTATGTCAAGAATGTCACCGGGCCTGAAAACCTGACCAGGATCCATCCTCAAAAGATATCTGGTGCCACTGTCTTCTATTACAGTGACTCTTCTGGATCCCCAGGGCCTTTCGTCGATGACTTTTGCCTTTAGTACTGCGAATCCCTCAGGGATATTGTCCTTTCCAATGTTATGAAGCAGACCCAGAGGAAGGACAAAAGACAAAAACAGGATCAGGAAAAACACCCTGAACCATGAAGGTTCTGTTTTGCAGGAAAAAAGCATCATGGACCCTGCTGATACAAGTACCGAAACAAGAGGAATAACTCCCGGTAATATATCCAGGTCCCACAGAAACAGTGCTGTTACACATGACAGGAACACGAACAGGGCCGGAGAATCAGCAAGAGGAGTTTTCATGGACCTGCATATATAAAGGGTCTTATCTGCTCAAGTTTCTTTTCTCCTATGCCTTCTATCCTGATAAGTTCGTTTATTACGTTGAATTTTCCGTGTTTTCGCCTGTAGTCTATTATCTTTTCTGCAGTTACGGGGCCGATTCCCACAAGATCCTGAAGGGCATCAGGCCCTGCGCTATTAATATCGATCCTGCAGTTCTGAGTAGATACGGAAGAGGACCGGGAATTTTCCACCTGAATTGATTCAGT
>CAZFJG010000052.1:0-10430 GCA_964519285.1 uncultured Synergistales bacterium
ATTGATTCCGATAATTTCCCAGTACACCATGTTTTATTCAGGCAGGATATACTTGTCGTTGAAAACCTTGCTAATCTTGACGACATTGCATCAGAAACCTTTTACTTCAGCTGTATGCCCTTGAAGATGGAAGATTCTGAGGCATCTCCTGTCAGAGCTTTTGCTGTTGAATTTTAAAAATGGTTCAGATCGGTATATTCACCGTCGGCCTGATCCATCTTAAACACTGAGTTTTTGCGTTTTATTATTTGATTAGTAAAATCATTTTCTTTACAATATCCCTTAAAGTAAATAGAAAGCCCATCTATCAAAGGAGTGTTTTTTTGAAGAAAATTGCCATAGCGCTGATTATTTGTTTTGCCCTCATCGCTGCCCCCTCGCCCTTTCTGTACGCAAATACAGGAAACGGCAGTTTTGCCCACTACGGTGGCTGGCAGAACCTGACAGAAAAAGAAAAACTCTGCTTTATTCTGGGATATGGATACGGCGCACAGAATATATCGGTGTCTCTCACGCCTCCATTGAACTTTGTCAGACAGATAGACCTTTTTTTTGAAAATGGAGATTTTCAAATCTTCCCGGTGGAAGATCTGTTTCGGGCATCCAACTGGCTCTTCCTAGGTTATCCCGAAGAGAAGATAAACACTTACCTGCAACTTAAAGCCACCGCTATTTCAGGCCAAAAGATAAGCATTGAAGAACTTCATCTAATGGAAACACTCGAAAAGGAAGCGGAAGATCTTGAAAAGGAAATAACGGAAAAACTGGAAAACGCCAACAACTGAGATCAACTTAAACATGCCATGCCAAATAACCTTTGATTTATACTACCATTACCCCAGACATACTGTTTTTAAATCTGCCTTTCCAGCTTTACATAACCACAGGATTATGAGAGCAATAGTATAATAGAAAGCAATAATAAGGAGGACATTCCTTGTCAAAAGAAATAAACAGGATGATCACAAAAGAAGACTATGATGCTGCCCTCTTCGATCTTGACGGAGTCATAACAAGGACAGCAAAGGTTCACTCAGCAGCATGGAAAGAGTTATTTGATGATTTCCTCGAAAAGAAAGCATGGCATGAGGACTCAGAACGGACTCCCTTTGACCCGGTACATGACTACCAGGAATATGTTGACGGTAAACCCCGGTACGAAGGCGTCAGGAGTTTTCTGAAATCCAGGAAGATGGAGCTTCCATTGGGGGATCCGTCAGATCCACCTGGCTACGATACTGTTTGTGCCCTTGGCAACATGAAGAACACCTTTTTTCAGAAGAATCTCAAGAAACTCGGTGTTGAGATATTTGAAGATGCTGTTTTCTACATAAAAAGGATTAGATCCGAAGGTTTTAAAACAGCAGTCGTTTCATCGAGCAAGAACTGCTCCGCGGTCCTTGAATCAGCTGGACTATCATTCCTTTTCGACGTACAGGTGGACGGAATCGTTTCTGAAAGAACCGGATTGAAAGGCAAACCAGATCCCGATATTTTTATAGAGGCGGCAAAAAGACTTGACGTAGATCCTTCCAGATCTGTAGTTTTTGAAGACGCCCTTTCAGGCGTGGAAGCAGGAAGAAGAGGAAATTTCGGACTTGTGGTAGGAGTGGACAGAACCGGCCACGGAGATGACCTTGAGGAAAAGGGGGCACATATGGTGATAAAAGATATGAATGAATTGATACCCCAGCAGGGGGATAATTCTTATTTAATGATGGATAAACTTCCATCTGCGCTGGAAAAGGCTGAGGATATAATAGAGAGGGCGAAAGGGAAGAAGCTTTTTATAGTTCTTGATTACGACGGGACCCTTACTCCCATCGTCGATAGACCTGATATGGCTGTTATGTCCGAGGAGATGAGAGATACTGTAAAAAAAATCGCCAGCAAAAGAACCGTGGCAGTTATAAGCGGACGGGATCTCGAGGACGTAAGGAACCTTGTACAGATAGACAATATAATATACGCCGGAAGCCACGGTTTTGACATCTCTTCCATGGAAGGCGAACAGAAAGGATTCCAGATGGGGACCGACATCCTTCCGGATCTTGAGAAGGCAGAAGCTAAACTAAGGGAAAAACTTGGATCAATCAAAGGTTCCCTTGTGGAACGCAAGAAATTTTCAATAGCTGTTCATTACAGGATGGTAGAGAAGCCAGAAACAGCTGAGGTGGAGAAAATAGTAGACGAAGTCCTTTCCGGTTTTCCCTCCCTTGTAAAGGGAACAGGGAAAAAAGTCTTTGAGCTCAAACCTGACATTGAGTGGGACAAGGGGAAAGCTCTCCTCTGGGTAATGAAAGCCCTGGGACTCGATTTTGACAACAGTCTGACAATATATATCGGTGATGACACAACAGACGAGGACGCCTTCAGGGAAATAAAAAACAAAGGAACAGGAATAATAGTAAGAGACGGTGAGAGGAACAGGAAGACCTTTGCAGAATATTACCTGAACAATACATCAGAAGTACAGGCGTTTCTAATGCAACTTGCCAGACTTTCCTGATAACAAGGAGGCTCTTTCATGAAAAACTGGACCTTTGAATATAACGGATACAACCCTGAAAATGAAAAACTAAGGGAAGCCCTCTGCACCCTCGGAAACGGATATTTTGCATCGCGGGGAGCTTCTTCAGAAGAGGACGCAGACCAGCACCACTATCCAGGAACCTATCTGGCAGGCGAGTACAACAGGCTTGAGACGGAGATCTCCGGAAATGTAATAGAGAACGAGGATCTCTTTAACCTGCCTAACTGGCTTCCCCTTAAATTCCGGATAAACGGAGGGGACTGGTTTGCCCTTTCAAAAGTAGAGATACTCTCCTATCACCAGAAACTTGAACTGAAAGAAGGAATACTTCAACGCAGTGTTACCTTTCGAACTCCCAAAGGAGAAGAAACCACTCTTGAAAACAGACGTTTTGTCCACATGCAAAAAAGACATTTTGCCGGCCTGGAAACATCAATAGAAGCTCAGAACTGGTCCGGTGAGATCGAATTCCTTTCCGCACTTGACGGAACTGTTATCAACGCAGGTGTTGAGAGATACAGCGATCTCAACAGCAAACACCTGGAACCGTTGGAAAACTCCCGAATTAACAATAACAGTATATTTCTCTCCGTAAAGACTAACCAGTCCCAGATCGAGATCGCCCAGGCTGCAAGGACCGATATCTACACAGCCAGCGGCAGAGCGACACCAGAATCTGAAACTCTCGTAAGGGATGGCTATATTGAGCAACGCTTCAGAATTAAAATAGATAAGGGAGAAACCCTTCGTGCCGAAAAGATCGTAACTCTTTATACCTCGAAGGACGATGCCATTTCACAGTGTGGACTACAGGCAAAGAACCTACTCCAAAGGGCTCCTGACTTCTCCTCCCTTCTGGAATCTCACGCTCTTGCCTGGGACCATTTGTGGCGCCGTTTCGAGGTAGATTTCAAATCCTCCAATCACCATTCAGGAGAAGACACTGCAATTATCCTGAGACTTTATACCTTCCACCTGCTGCAGACAACATCCATGCATTCAATGGACCTGGACGTAGGAGTACCAAGCCGTGGATGGCATGGAGAAGCATACAGGGGACATATTTTCTGGGACGAGATATTTATTTTTCCAATGTTGAATCTCAGGATGCCCGAAATCACAAGGTCTCTACTTATGTACAGATATAGAAGGCTCGAAGAAGCTCGCCATGCAGCTTCAGAAAAAGGCTTCAGTGGAGCCATGTATCCCTGGCAGAGCGGAAGCAGCGGAAGAGAGGAAAGCCAGGTCATTCACCTTAATCCCAAATCCGGTGAGTGGGTTCCTGACAATTCATCCCTTCAGAGACATGTAAATGCTGCCATAGCCTATAATATCTGGCACTATTATCAAGTAACGGCAGATATCGAATTCATGTCCTTCTACGGTGCAGAGATGTTCCTGGAGATAGCTCGTTTCTGGGGAAGTATTACCACCTGGAACGAGAAAGAAGAACGTTACGAGATAAAGGGAGTTATGGGTCCCGATGAATATCATGACGGCTATCCCGACTCAGATAAACCGGGCCTGGACAATAACTCTTACACCAACGTCATGGTTGTATGGCTTTTCAAAAGGGCCAGGGATATATTTAAGATCCTTTCAAAGACAGAATGCGAGCAGGTTTGTGAAAAAATAGGCCTGGACCAATCGGAAGTGGATTACTGGATGGATATCACGAAAAAAATTAAGATACCCTTCCACGGGCAAGGTATTATCAGCCAGTTCGAGGGTTACGAGAAACTGGAGGAATTCGACTGGGAAGGATACCGGGAAAAATACGACGACATTCAGCGGCTTGACAGGATCCTTGGAGCCGAAAATGATACTCCTAACAGATTCAAGGCATCAAAGCAGGCTGATGTTCTCATGCTGTTCTACCTTTTCTCCGCAGAGGAACTAAAGGAAATATTCGAAGGATTAGGCTATGAATTTGATCCCGACATGATTCCCCGCAACGTGGAATATTACCTGCAGAGGACTTCCCATGGTTCAACACTAAGCAGAATAGTTCATTCATGGGTACTTGCCAGGTCCAACAGGACAAGGTCCTGGGAGATGTTCAAGGAAGCCCTGGAAAGCGATGTATCCGACATCCAGGGTGGAACAACACCAGAAGGTATCCATCTTGGCGCCATGGCCGGCAGCGTGGACATCATGCAGAGAGCCTATACAGGGATTGAGACACGCAACGGAATGCTTCACTTTAATCCAGCCATTCCTGAAGAACTCGGGAGGCTTCACATGCACATACGCTACCGAGGCATTCCCATGGAGATAACCATAACTCCTGAAAAGATGGTAATAAAGACTCTCCCCTACTACACAGAACCGGTTCGTATCTCATTCAGGGGGCAGGTAGCCCATATCGAGCCGGAAGGAGAATGCATACAGGAATTTGGGCTTTCATGAACGACACAGGGTACCGGTCTCTCTACCGGTACCCTGCCAACAGTTCTGAATGATCATTTTTTCCCATATGACAGAAAACAACAAAGGATGTATAATCCCAGAAGCAGGACCTCTCTTCGAAATATCTTCTCTTTTCTCGAGTAAAATACAAACCCTCTTTTTAATACCAAAAAACACAATATACAGTGTTTTCCATCTTTCTCATCCATACAGATAGTGTTATAATAAAAATTAGTTTCATCAATTCCCTTACCTGTAATTACTATGCTACGGAGGATTTTCATTCATGGTCATAAAATTTATAGAAAAAAGAGACGGTAATAAAGCAGATTTTGACAGTGGAAAGATCAAAAACGCCATCGTAAAGGCCGCCAAAGCTTCCGGGAGATATGACCCTTTTGAAATTGGAGACGAGATAACCAGGGAAGTCGTATCCTATCTGGAAATTTTTTTCAGCAGGGAAGGTATCCCTTCTGTCGAACAGGTTCAGGACCTGGTTGAAAAACTTCTCATAGAAAAAGGTTATGCCAGCACGGCCAAAGCATATATCCTTTACAGGGAACAGCACGCAAAGCTCAGGGAAACACGGCAGCTTCTCTCAAACGCTGCCCAGATGGTCAATAAATATCTTGAAAAACTCGACTGGAAGGTAAACGAGAACAGCAACATGGGTTACTCCCTCCAGGGGTTAAATAACTACATTGCCTCAGAGGTAACAGCCCAGTTCTGGCTTAACGAGATCTATCCACCGGCTATAAAGGAAAAACATCAGGCCGGTGATTTCCATATGCACGACCTGAGCAATCTTTCTGTATACTGCTGCGGATGGGACCTTAACGACCTGCTTCTGCAGGGTTTTACAGGAGTAGCCACCAAAATAGGGAGCAAACCTCCCCGACATTTCAGAACTGCTCTCGGGCAGATAGCGAATTTCTTCTACACTATGCAGGGAGAAGCTGCAGGAGCACAGGCCTTTGCTGATTTTGACACCTATCTCGCTCCCTTTGTCTTTTACGACAATTTATCCTACAAAGAAGTAAAACAGGGACTGCAGGAATTTATTTTTAATCTGAACGTTCCCACGAGAGTGGGCTTTCAAACTCCCTTTACGAATATAACAATGGACCTGGTACCGCCAAAAACATTAGCAACCCTGCCCGCCATCATCGGTGGTCAGTACATGGACAAAACATTTGGAGAATTTCAGGATGAAATGGACATGATCAACAGGGCCTTTGCAGAGGTTATGCTCGAAGGGGACGCTTCAAAGAAAGTTTTTCCCTTTCCCATTCCGACATATAACGTAACCGAAGATTTTGACTGGAACAATGAGGTCCTCGAACCAGTATGGGAAATGACAGCAAAATATGGCATACCCTATTTTTCAAATTTCGTAAACTCCGATATGGACCCAGACGACGCCAGAAGCATGTGCTGCAGACTTAGACTGGACAACAGGGAACTCAGGAAAAGAGGGGGAGGACTCTTCGGATCCAATCCTATGACAGGCTCAATAGGCGTAGTAACCATCAACCTGCCAAGAATAGGATACCTTGCAAAGGACGAGAAGGATTTCACAGATAGGATACTGGATCTCATGGAACTCGCAAAGGAAAGCCTCGAGATCAAAAGAAAGGTCCTCGAAAGATTCACAGAGCAGGGTCTATACCCCTACTCCAGATTTTACCTGAGAGATATCCATGAAGCATCAAGTCACTATTGGAACAATCATTTCAACACCATAGGTCTTAACGGCATGAACGAAGCTGTCTTAAATTTCCTTGGCACCGACCTGACTACGCAAGAGGGAGTTTCCTTTGCCGCAAGGATAATGAACACCATGAGGGACAAAATGTCGGATTTCCAGGAGGAAACAGGAAATCTCTACAACCTGGAAGCCACACCAGCCGAAGGGACTACCTACAGGTTTGCAAAAGCCGATAAGGACCTCTTCGGGAAGGGAATCATATGCGCCAACGAAGAGGCCTTCCGGAAGCAGGGAGCCGATCCTTACTACACCAATTCATCACAGCTGCCCGTAGGATTCACTGACGATCTCTTCGAAGCCCTCTCTCTTCAAGATGAACTGCAGACTCTCTATACCGGCGGCACTGTATTTCACTCCTTCCTCGGAGAAAGGATGCCTTCGGGAGAAAGCACCAAGGTACTCGTAAAAAAGATCGCCGAGAATTTCAGGCTGCCCTATTACACTATAACTCCCACTTTCAGTATATGCCCTATTCACGGTTATATACCAGGTGAGCACGAATACTGCCCATACTGTGACCAGGAAGCAGGTTATAAAGAAGGAGAGGAAGTACCGGATTGAAGATCGCAGGCCTGCAGAAAATGACCCTCATCGATTACCCCGGGAAAGTTGCCTGTACTGTCTTTACCAAAGCATGCAACCTGCGGTGTCCCTACTGTCATAATCCCGAGTTGATAGAACCGCAGGGGGCAGAGGCTCTTATGCCGGAAGAGGATTTTTTCAATTTTCTTAAGACCAGGAATTTTTTTCTCGACGGAGTGTGTATTACTGGAGGCGAACCGACTCTGCAGACTGATCTGGAGAATTTTGTTTCAAAGGTAAAAGAAATGGGCTTTCTGGTAAAAGTTGACACCAATGGCACAAGACCTGATGTGTTATCAAATCTGATTTCCGGTTCCCTGGTCGACTATGTGGCAATGGACGTAAAGACATCCCTTGAAAAATACAGTTCCGATCTCGGATTTAAAGGCTCTACCGCAAGATTGACTGAAAGCATAGAAATGATAATGGATTCATCTCTCGAGTATGAATTCAGGACTACAGTTGTTCCAGGTCTGGTGGAAAAGGAAGAGCTGCAGGAAATCGCTAAGATGATCAAGGGATCTGAAAGGTACTTTATACAGAATTTCAGGCCGGGATACGTACTTGATCCCAGACTATCTGAACTGAAGGGATATCCTCAGCCTGTCCTTGAAGAGTTTAAAACTATCATGGAAGACTATGTAGATAACGTAGCCATCAGAAACTGAAGATTCCAGCTTTGTTTAAATTATAGTTTTACCAATGAAAGGAAAGTGATCTCAATGAATACTAATAACGAAAAGAAACGGACAAAATGCGAGGTATATTCGAGGGTCGTAGGATTTCTCTCTCCTGTCTCACAGTGGAACAAGGGCAAAAAGGAAGAATACAGGGACAGAGTTACTTTTGACAGTGTCCTTGAAAAAACAGGGCAAAAATAAAACTGCAAACTAAAGGGCAGACCGAAAAACTTTACAGGTCTTCCCTTCTTTATTTTCAAATTCATTCAAGTTCCAGATCCCATCTCTCCTCTGTAATCTCACGTCCCCAGGGGGAATGGGTCTTTGTTTCGGTAACGCTGAAACCAAAATTATTATAAAGATGCCTGGCAGCGTCAAGCTCATCAAAGGTCCACAGATAGACCTTCCTGTACCCCCTTTCAGAACAATAGTTCACGGAAGTCTCCATGAGTTTCCTGCCTAAACCGAGTCCCCTGAACTCAGGCTCTATGAGAAACCATCTTAACTGCGCCGTGTCAGGTTCCATTTCTACAATGCCAATGGATCCCTGAACGGTACCCGAATAATCGATGACCCAGATCTGTCCTTTTCCTGCACTTTCATCAAGAAATCTGGCCATACCCTGGATAAGATAGAACTCAAAGATATCTCCAAGATCGTATTCCAGCCTGTAAAGAGCACTATGTCTGTTTGCAATGTGCCCAAGCTCTCCAGAACGGTAGGGACGGATGCAGATCTTTTCTTTATCGATATCTCCAAGAACTGTCTCAAGGTTCACCAGGGAGAAATTAAGTTTCTCCATGCCTGTCAGAGGAACTTTTTTGATCTTTTTTCCCAGAGAATTGTCAATCAACAGCCCCCGGGCTTTATTGATCTTCTCCTGTAATGTACTGCAGGAATTGTCCTCCATAGCATCTCATCCCCTCTTTATTCAAATAAAGACATTATAAGAGGAGGAAGTGGTATGGTCAATTTTATCCTCTCCTTCAGTTATGATGACAAAATATCTATACCCATTTAAATGAGGATGCTTTGAAAAGAACCCAGATCTTCTCTCCCGGCTCGAGGCCCATTGACTGGACCGACCCTCTTGTGACCATTGCCGTTAGACTCACCGAAGAAAGGTTAACAGTTACCATAACCCCCTGAGAGATCTTGTCATAGAACATCCTTTCTATTACTCCGTTCAGGCAGTTTCTTGTTGAGATGTGTTCAGGCCTGTCGCTGGCGAGGATAACGTCTGAAGGGGAAAGAACAGCAGTACCGTTTCCATCCATCGGTCCAAGGGCAAAGATCTGCTTTCCCCCCGGAAGAGAAAAAGCAAGAAGGCCCTCTTCTTCTGACTGAAGCCAGGGACCATGGAAGGTATTAACATGCCCTTCGCTCACGATCTCCCCAAGGTTCATTGATACTATCCTGTTGCAAATTCCCTGGAGCCACTGATAATCGTGACTTACAAGTACTATAGTGGTGTTCCAATCCTCCCGGGCCTTGAAAACAGCGTTCTTGATCAGTTCCTCGCTCTTCTGGTCCACACTGGCGGTAGGTTCATCCAGTATCAGCACAGAGGGCCTTATTGCAAGCCTTGATGCGAGAGCTATTCTTTGGCGCTCCCCTCCCGACAGTTCATGCCACTGTCTTTGACTGAAGGTCTCTGGATCGAGACCCACCCAAAGAAGGGCTTCTCTTACCTTTGATAGTATATCTTTCATGGGGAAATTCCTGATTTTGAGACCGTATGCAACATTCTCGAAAACAGACCTTTTTAGAAGAAAAGAATTCTGAAGCAGGAGAGACACTTCCTTTCTGAAATGTTCCACTTCCTGCACTTTTTGGCCTTTAAAGAATATTACGCCACCTGATTGTCTTTCCAGAAACGCCAGCAACCTCAAAAGCGTGCTTTTACCGCTTCCGTTGGGTCCGACGATACCGAGGATCTCTTCATAGCCGATCTTCATTTCTGGTAAGAAGACTACTCTCTTGCCTGAATATTTCTGTTCTATCCCCTGCAGCTCATAAAGAGAGTTCATATTGAGGCCTTTCTCTTAAACCTGCTCAAAAAGAGATTGACACTGAAAGCTAACCCCAGAAGAACCATACCAAGGGCAAGCCCCATGGCAAACTCTCCTTTTCCCGTCTCAAGGGCAATAGCAGTAGTTATCGTTCGGGTATGCCATTTAATATTACCACCCAGCATCATTGATATTCCTACCTCTGAAATAATCCTTCCATATGCAGTAAGGGCCGCAACAAGAACCGAGTACCTTGCCTCATAAAGGGTGCCCACCAGGACCTGTTTTCTGTTCGCACCAAGGGTCTTCAGTGTGAGTTTCACCTGGTCGTCAAGGGCCTCAACAGCCGTGGCCGTTAGAGAGATGACAATGGGCAGGGCAAGAATGAACTGTCCCACAGCTATGCCTTTCAGGGTAAAAAGCATGCCCAATTCACCAAAGGGTCC
>CAZFJG010000053.1:0-9994 GCA_964519285.1 uncultured Synergistales bacterium
AAAGGCTAAAGGGAAAATAAACAGAAAAGCCTTTGCCCGTTTTATGGACCGGAACGGACAGAAAGGAAATAATTATATTTCCTTCTGCGAGGAAAACGACTACTGGCTCCGGGACCTTTGCCTCTTTTTCTCAATAAGGGAAAAACTGGGGCCCTTAGAATGGCAGAAATGGCCGGATAAACTGAAGAACAGGGACAAGGATCAATTAGAACAGGTAGAGAAGGAAAAGATAGAGACCTTCGAATACTGTCGGTTCCTGCAGTACAAGGCTGCAGAGCAATGGAGTGCAGTAAGGCGGAAATGTGCTTCTGAAAACATAAGGATAATAGGGGACATCCCGATATACGTAAGCCTGGACAGTCCCGACGTCTGGTGCAACCGGCATCTTTTCCAGCTTGACAGCAGGGGATATCCCATGGAGGTAGGCGGAGTTCCTCCCGACTACTTCAGCGAGACAGGACAACTCTGGGGCAACCCCCTCTATGACTGGGGAGAAATGGAAAATGACAGTTTCCGTTGGTGGCTGGCAAGGATTAGAAGGAACCTTGCGCTATGCGACCTGATCAGGGTGGATCATTTCAGGGGCCTCGTCCAGTACTGGGCTGTTCCCTCAGGTCACGAAAATGCAATTAACGGAAGATGGCGCCCTGTCCCGGTAATGGAACTGTTTGAAAGTATCTCACGAGAGTTCGGTGAAATACCGCTTGTTGCAGAGAACCTGGGTATCATCACGGAAGATGTTACTGAAGTGATGGAAAAACTTGGTCTTCCAGGAATGCTCGTGCTCCAGTTCTCCTTCAGTGAAGATTTTCCCCAGAATCCCTATGCCCCTCATAACCATGGCAGAAATAATTTCGTCTACACCGGAACCCATGACAACTCGACGACCAGGGAATGGTTCACCCATGAGGCATCTGACAACGCGAAGAGAATTTTCAGGCTCTATACAGGAAAAGACATCAACGATGAAAATGCTGCAATGGAACTGATGCGTCTGTCCATGAACTCCGTAGCTCACACTTCAATAACTCCCGTCCAGGACATTCTTAACCTTGGAAGGGAAGCAAGGATGAACAGGCCCTCGGTACGATATAATAACTGGGAATGGAGAGCAAGAGCCGGAATGCTCGATAGAAAAATTTCAGAAAGGTTAAGAGAGATGACCCGGATATCCGGGCGCAGCTGAATAAAAATTATTTAAACTGTTCCAGCCAAAAAAATTGAAAATATCGGAGAGATAAATATGACAAGTATAGAATATAACCACAATCCCGTGGACAACTTCAGGGAAATGACAGAGACAAACCCTATGTTTCGAACTATTGCATATTTTTCAATGGAGATAGGGATCAGACCGGATATACCCACCTATTCTGGTGGACTGGGCGTACTTGCGGGAGATATTCTCAAGAGCAGTGCCGACCTTGGCGTTCCGGTAATAGGTGTAAGCCTGATGTACAGAAAGGGTTTCTTTACCCAGACCATAGACGTCACTGGATGGCAGAAGGAAAGCGAAACAGAATGGGACCCTTCGAAGGAAATGACCCTTCTTCCCTTCGATGTTCAGCTCACTCTTGAGCAGAGAAAGGTAAATGTAAGAGTATGGTGTTACGAGATAAAAGGATACGATGGTTTCAATGTTCCAGTTTATTTCCTCGATACAGATTTTGATGAGAATGATCCAGAGGACAGAAAACTGACCTGGTACCTCTACGGAGGGGACGAAAAATACCGACTCAGGCAGGAACTTCTCCTTGGTTTAGGAGGCGTTCGTATTCTACGGTCCATGGGATACCGCAATATCTGCAGGTTCCACCTTAACGAGGGCCATGCTGCCTTTCTCGTCCTTGAAATGCTCCGGGAAGAGGGTTTCACTAACTACTCTACCGTCAAGGAAAAGGGAGTATTCACAACCCATACTCCAGTACCGGCAGGTCACGACAAATTCAGTTACGAACTTGTTGAAAAGGTAATGAGCCCCAATATTGCGAACCAGCTTAGAAATCTTCTTTCAGAAGATGGGGTGTCCATGACAGAACTTGGAATGAAATACTGTAACTATGTCAACGGAGTTTCGAGAAAGCATGCAAAGGTAAGCCAGAACCTTTTCGGGAAAAAAGATATTGACACTGTAACAAACGGAATACACCACAGAAGCTGGGTGAGCAGTCCCATGAGCGAACTTTTCGACAGGCATGTCCAGGGATGGCGGAATGATCCCGCAAGACTTGTCCAGGCGATACATATTCCGGGAGAAGAGATATGGTCAACTCATCAGAGGTCAAAAGCGAAACTAATAGATTATGTTGCTAAAACAACCGGAAAAGAGCTTGATCCCGAGGTTTTAACCATGGGCTTTGCAAGAAGAGCTACAGGATATAAGAGAGCTTCTCTCGTTCTTTCTGACAGGGAAATGCTGAAAAAGATAGCATCCGGTAAAGTGCAGTTTATATTTGCAGGCAAAGCCCATCCAAAGGACGAAACAGGCAAGAATCTGATCAGGGAGATATGGCAGGCCTCCAGGAAACTTGCCAGAGATATTCCTATAATTTTCATTGAGGATTACGGCATTGAAATAGCTTCGAAGATGGTACAGGGAGTGGACGTCTGGCTCAATACCCCCAAACGTCCAAGGGAAGCCTCGGGGACGAGCGGAATGAAATGTGCTCTCAACGGAATAATGAACTTTTCTACCCTTGACGGATGGTGGATCGAGGGTTGGATCGAGGACGTTACAGGCTGGAGCATAGGACCTGATCCTGAGGAGGAAAATCTGGATAACTACGACGAGTCTCTGGATGCTACCGACCTCTATAAAAAACTTGCAGAAAAAGTAATTCCGGCATACTATGAAAACAGGGACCACTGGCTATATATGATGAAGAATTCCATAGCTCTGAACGCAAGTTATTTCAATACCCACAGGGTAGTAAAAGAATACTCCGAGAAAGCATACAGAATAAAAACAAGAGGGCTCTAAATACATAACAGATAAGGAGGACTGATCTTTTCAATGGGTAAACAACATATTTTGAGAAAGATAAAAGTCCTCCATGTCAGCCCTGAAATGACCCCTCTCTCTAAAGTGGGAGGCCTTGCTGATGTAGCATTTTCCCTTCCTGAAGAACTGAGGAAATGCGATGTGGACGCAAGGATACTTACATGTGCCTATCCATCTGTCCTTGATAAAGCAAAAGATCTTGGATCTAAACCTGTTTACTCGAGAAGAACCGTTCACGTGGCACTGAACTGGAAGGTTTTCTCGGGAAAGATATGGAAGACCTTTATCAGGGAACTTCCTGTCTACATACTGGATAATCCTGAGCTTTTTACCAATGAAAGGATCTATCCGAATTACCTCGATCAAGAAAGCGCTCTTCCCTTCTTTTTTCTATCTTATGCAGCTCTCGAAGTTGGAACTGCCCTGAACTGGCATCCTGATATAATACACAGCCATGACTGGAGCACATCCCCGCTGGCTTCAGCTGTGAAATGGCACCCCTTTTACAGCAATTACAGCCGATCAATAAAAACTGTACTTACAATACATAACCTTGCCCACCAGGGGATACTTGACCCTTCATTGCTTAACATGACTGGCCTGATGGAAGGGTTCCACATTGACGGACTTGAATACTACGGCCTTGTAAACCTTCTCAAGGGAAGCATAAACTCTTCGGACAGGATAACTACTGTCAGTCCAACCTATGCCAGGGAAATAAGCGAACCAGGCAGAGGCATGGGCCTTGACGGACTCATCCGTGCCAACAGCCATAAACTTCTGGGAATTCTAAACGGAATCGATACCGAACACTGGGATCCCTCAAGGGATAACTTCCTGCCTGCATCCTACTCCATCGGTAACCTTGAAGGTAAGAAACAAGCCCGCGGCAAAATGCTCGAATTTTTCAGATGGAATGATAACGGAAGCCCGATCTTCTGCAATATTGGCCGGCTTTACGACCAGAAAGGGCTGGACATCCTTATACCATCACTACCTGAACTTGTTGAATCCGGAGCAAAATTCGTATTTCTTGGCAGCGGAGAAAAACATTACGAAGAGGAACTTCGGGAACTATCTGAGGCCTATCCCGGATCAGTCGGTGTAATTACAGGCTTCAACGAACCCCTTGCCCACCTGATATATGCTGGAGCGGATTTTTTCCTCATGCCCTCCCTTTTCGAGCCATGCGGTCTTTCCCAGCTTATATCCATGAGATACGGGACGATACCTGTAGCAAGAAGGACAGGAGGAATAGCAGATACTGTTTCAGACGAGGACACCGACAGAACAGGCTTCCTCTTCAATGGATATTCCAGGGAAGAGCTGGTAGGGGCAGTAAAGAGAGCCCTCGAATGTTACGGCTCCAGCGAAAGTCATAAAACAGTCATGAAAAATGCAATGGAAAAGGACTTTTCCTGGAAGACCTCTGCAGGAAAGTACCACAGACTTTACAGAGAGCTTGCCTCTTTTGACCATAAACAGGACATAAAATAAGTTTATACCGCATAACCAGGGGGGGATATCATGAGAAACAGAAAACACGGAAGGGTACTCGGAATCATTCTTGCAGGAGGCAAAGGTACGAGATTAATGCCCCTGACGAAATACAGGGCAAAACCTGCCGTCTATTTCGCTGGCAAGTACAGGATAGTGGATTTTGCCCTGTCAAACTTTATTAACAGCGGCATCTATTCAAATTATGTGCTTATTCAGTTCAAGAGCCAGTCACTGACCGAACACATCGAAAGAAGCTGGCAGTTCGGAGGAGCAATGAAAGGAAGGGATCTATTTGTAACCCTGGCTCCGGCCCAGATGTGGAGTGGCGAACACTGGTATATGGGTACTGCTGATGCAGTATTTCAGAACCTTCACCTCATTACTGGATTTGATGCCGACAGAATATGTGTTTTTGCTGCGGACCATGTCTATAAAATGGATATAAGACAGGTAATGGATTTCCATTTTGAGAAAAAAGCAGATATAACTATCACTGCCAATGTTGTTCCAAGATCAGAAGCAAGTCAGTTCGGTTGCATAGCTGTGGATGAAACAGGGAGGATCACAGGCTTTCTTGAAAAACCCGAAGATCCTCCGGAAATCCCCGGGAGACCGGGTTTGACATATGTCTCAATGGGTAACTACGTATTTGAAAGGGAGATCCTGGAAAGGGTTCTCGTGGAGGATGCACAGAGACCCGGAAGTGCACATGATTTCGGCAAGGATATCTTCCCTTCGTGGCTGGACAGGTGCAGAATATTCGCCTATGACTTTTCACAAAATGACATTCCAGGAAAGGACAAACCCTACTGGCGGGATGTTGGGACCATAAAGTCCTACTGGGAGGCTCATGCCGACCTTCTTAAATACAATTCCGACATGACCATGTACAATCCATCATGGCCCATAAGAACTGTATCGTACTCGGATCCTCCGTGCTATTTCTTTCCCGTAAAGGGCAAGAACTGTTCCGTAACAGCTACTATTGCCGCAGAAGGAACAAGGGTATATGGTGCTGTAGTCCATCACTCGGTCCTTTCAAGAAATTCGATCATCCATCCTGATACTGTGATCGAGGACTGTATAATTGGGCATGACGTAGAGATAGGAGAGGGATGTAAACTCCGAAAAGTTATCATAGACGGGGAAAATGTCATACCGCCAAATACTATTATAGGATTTGACCAGGATCATGACAGACAGAGATATCATGTTGACGAACAGTCGGGGATAGTGGTAATTGGGAAACCCGGCATCATGCTGAGATCCGGTGTGAAACTCGAAACGGCAAATAAATAGAAAATAGAGAGAGGCTTTTAGCCCCTCTCTATTTTCAGTTGAATATGTTCTTTATTTCATCCTTTAGCTTGTCTTCAAGTTCTTTCTTTTTCTTCTCTATCGTATCCTCAGGCTTTTCCTGTGTCTCCTCAGAGGGTGCGGTCTCTTTCTGTATGACCTTTTCCTTGGTCTGTTCAACAGGAGAAGTCTCTGCTGCTTTCTGTTCCTCCACTCCTGCTTCGTCCTCCGGCTGGACCTCCGGAGAAGACATCTTGAAGTTTGAGACCGATGGTTTCTGGAAAGTTCCTTTGACCTTCATGCTGATATCCCTGAAATCATCCTGCCTCATCTGTCCACTGGCTCCTTCGAGAATACCTTTCAGAGTTCCGGCAATATCCTGAGCTGAAGCCAGACCTCCAGCTGCACCTCCAAGAAGAGCATTGACCACCTTCACGTTGACCTTTCCTCTGCAGTCAAGGTCGAGCCGGTTCTGAGGTCCTATCGGTCCGAAAGCCGAGAAATACCTGTAAAGAGGGTCATTTTCCGGTGCTTTTACAACAGCATCCTCCTTGAGTACGATCGTACCTGTCTTTATGTCAAAAGGAGCATAGGCTGAGGCGTATTTCAGTCCCTTGGCCCCGTGAACGGCGGCTATGACATCTATGGCTTTGAACCCGGATATGGCACCTTGTCCTGTTTTAAAAAGTCCTCTGCCGTTATATTTCATATTTTCTCCCAGAGAACCTGATATCTTGACATTTACCTGGGCCTTACCGGTAACGTGACCTTTGAGATCGAAGGCATCCCTCAAGAGGGCGTCAATGTCGGTATCAGTGACATCAGCCTGCTCATTAAAGGACATATCGCCAATGTTCAGGGTCCCGTTACTGACTATGCTGCCTCCGTAAAGCTTTCCTGTCCCCTTAGTTGATACAAGGTCATCTCCCTTAAGTTCCAATGGAAGGGTTATGTCAGTAACCTTGATGTCCATAAATGAAACGGTCGGCGATGTTATTGTTCCAGTTCCGCTATTTTTTCCGTCCTCGAAATGGCCATTGAATACGAGATCAGCAGCACCCTTGATGTCAAATTGCTCCAATTTTTTGAACCTGCTGGTCATAGGTTTAAGGTCAAGGTTCTGCCCCTCAACCACAAGGTCAGCGACAAAAGGAGCGGGGCGAATATCTCCGGTTACGGCAATTGAACCGTCCCCCACTTGACCCGAGAGCTTCTCTATCGTCATCTTTTCCATGTTGCCTGACATTTCCAGTTCAAATCTGTCTGCACTCATACCTGCAGCTGAGATGAAAGGAGCGGTGGCTTTCACGGACAACTCCGGATTTGCTGCGAGACCCTTTACAGAAACATCTGCAGTCATAACTCCATCTACCGGAGGGATTTTCTTTCCTTTTATCGCTATCTTCTGAAGGTCCACCTTTGCTGCCTTTACATCAAGATCAAGTGCGGACTGGTCAAAGGGATCAGTAGTTGTAACACTTCCACTGAGAGCTATTGTTCCTCCGCCCAGGAATGCTTTTCCTTTATTTATGGAGAGAACCTTGTCCTTTTTCTGTACACCCATATCAAGGTCTCCGAAGCTTATTCCCGCAAGATCAGCACGGTCTGCCTTAAGGTCAAGATCGAGGTCAGAAGGAACTCCGCCTCCAAGGCTGCTTATGCTGGTGCCGACGCTGATATTTCTGAAGCTGTAGCTGTCCATGACAGAAAGAGCTGGAGAAATAAGGGAGACCCTTACTGAAGGATCCCCAAGGGCTCCTTTCAGAGTCGCTTCCAGAGTAATCTTGCCCTCGAGCCCATATTCTTCGATTGGAGGATAGAAGGATGCAAAGAAGGCTGGATCAAGATCAGATGCCTTGAAGGTCATATCTCCACTTCGCTTCTCCGTTGTAAGGTCTTTGACAGTACCATTTCCGGATATTGCGGCCTTTTTCCACGTTGCCTTAAGATCCGAAAAAGCCAGAGAATCGTCAGCAAACTCAAAAAAAGATGAAGGACCGGAAACTGAATAGTCACCCATGATCAATCGTTCAGACCAGACCTTGCCGGAGACAGCAATATCTGGAAGTGATCCAGTTATTTTGTAATCTGCGTTCACTGTTCCTTTTATTCCAGCCTCGGCAATGGCAGGGACAAAGGGTTCTGCCGATTCAAGGGAAAAGGATCTTAAAGTTCCCTTTATGTTTACAAGGGGTTTTTGAATAAAATCTGATAATGTTCCTCCAAATGCAACAGATGCTCCTTCGTACATACTTTTACCGCTGACATCGGCATTTCCGTTCTCAATTCTGGCGTTAATACTGGTATTATTGATGCTGATATCCTGATATCCGAGTTTTCCTGATTCAAAGGAGATCTCTCCGCTTGGATTAAGGACATCTCCCTCAAGGTATACCTTGAAATTGTCCAATGTTCCGCTAATATCCTTCAGCTGGTCTGAAACCCTGGATAGGACAGCCAGATCTGCCACAGATCCCTGCAGGTCCACAAGCATTCTTGCCGGTGTTGACGGATCAAATACAAAGGCGAGGTTTCCCTTAAGTGGGAATCCAAGAGTCTGCACGTCCATCTCCGCCACATCAAGCCTGTTATTACTGTATCTCCACCTGGCAGTGACATCTTCGACCGGTACTCCGGATACCATCTTCCCTTCAAATGACAGGTTACCCGTTATATTCGGATTCTGCCAGGTTCCCTCTGCTGTAAAGTCAGTTGAAAAAAGTCCCTGGTAGTTTTCTGGTCTGGCTTTCGGCCAGAATGATACCAGTTTTGAAATATCCAGATCTTTTATGTTACCTTTGATCCCCAGCTTAGGCCTAAGAGACCCTGAAGCTGAAAGCCTGCCTTCTCCAATGGCAAGGTCTATTTTCCCCACGGAAAGTGACCCAGGCTCCATAGAAAGTTCGGCCTCTCCCTTCAGAGGGATATCATTTACCATAACGTCAAGTTCAGTATCCACATCCTGTCCGTCAAATATGAAGGCGACCTTCTCTATTCCGACTTCGGCCCACTCTGAACCAAAAGAACTGTCAACAATCCTCAGTTCCTTTATCGGAATCTCTCCACCACCTTCACCAGCCTTGATCCTCGGAAGAAGTATGTTCATTCTCTCCACATCTGAATTGAATCCGCTTACCTCAAGAAGAGATACCGGTGCTGAACCGGTGAGAAAGGAAATTATGGAAATGTTCGCATTTATCCTTTCCGCGGAGAGAACCTCCGTTCCATCCGTCGAGAGAAAAATATCGCCAGCTGTATACCCCTTAATGGGATTTCCCCGTACGGATCCTATCTCTACTTCCGATTCGAGGCTTTCCCTGACTCCCTCGACAATCTTTTCCCTGACCATATCGGTCGCAATATTCATGCTCATGCCGGCAAAAACAATAGCTGCCAACACTACGACAATAACAAGCACTAATCGGGATCTTCCTGACATCTAATCACCCTCTTATTATTTTAAAGTTCTACTTCTGTTTATTATTTTATCACGTTTAATTTCTCAACTTAATATCTGACACAAAAATCTTCAGTAAAGCTATTCAGTTCCAATATCTTTCATAATGTCTTCGCCAACCTGACCGGAAGCAACTATGGTAGTGAAACCTTCCAGTGCTGTTTCACAATACTGTCTGTCTTCATCCATTTCGAGATGTACCGTATTTACACCTCCGGGATTGGTAACCTGCACAGGAGTGGAAAGACCTTTCTGAAAAAAAGATACCATTGCACTGGCTGTGGAGCCAGTTCCGCAGGATTCTGTGAGATCCTCAACTCCCCTTTCATAGGTCACTGCGTTTATGGAATTATCACCTGTGATCTCCACGAAATTCACATTCGTACCATGGGGAAAAAGGTCAAGACGATTTCTAACTGATCTTCCCAGTGCAACCAGGTGCTCCCTTGAAGCATTCATTGCTCCGGGAAGAAAGATCACACAGTGAGGGACCCCAAGCTGAAGAAAGAAATAACCGAACTCCTGCCCCTGGAATTCCAGGCACCCCTCACTGATATCAACTTCCGGTTTGACGCAGCCCATGTCCAGTTTCACCTGCCGGCCTTCCACGAGGGCATAGATATCTCCTGCCAGAGTTTCAAAGGACATGGAAGCCGCGGCTTTGCCCTTCTCAAAGGCATAACGAGCTATGCACCTGGCTCCGTTGCCGCACATCTCTCCCTCTGAACCATCGCTGTTGA
>CAZFJG010000054.1:0-9974 GCA_964519285.1 uncultured Synergistales bacterium
GTCCACGAGCTCCAGATCAACGAATCATCCCTCACGGGAGAATCCGAAACCGTTTCGAAAACTACAGAACCCGTAACAGAAGATGCCCCACTTGGTGACAGGATATGCATGGCCTATTCCGGTACAATTGTCACTTCAGGTACAACTACAGCTGTTGTAACAGCCACTGGAGAAGATACCGAAATAGGACGTATAAACAAAATGCTCTCGGACGTTGAGACCCTCACTACTCCCCTTCTAAAGCAGGTAAACAGATTTGGTCTTGGTCTCAGCATGATCATACTCACCATGACAGGCCTTATCTTTGCCATAGGACTTTATATGGCCGCCATGCCTCTTGAGGACCTTTTTCTCTCAGCTGTAGCTATAGCAGTAGCTGCAATTCCGGAAGGACTGCCAGCAGTGATAAGTATAATCCTTGCAATAGGTGTCGGACGTATGGCCGACAGAAATGCCATTATCAGACGCCTCCCTGGTGTGGAAACCCTGGGGTCGGTTTCGGTTATATGTACAGACAAAACAGGAACATTGACTAAAAGCGAGATGACCGTCACAAAGGTAGTCCTTTCTAACATGGATGTGGATGTAAAAGGAACAGGCTACTCCCCGGAAGGTAAACTGTCTGTAAAGGGGGAATCGGTCAAGCCTGAAAGTGACTCAAATCTACACTGGATGATAATCTCGGGTACTCTCTGCAATGAAGCCCGTCTCTACAGTGAAAATGATACATGGTTTATTGACGGCAATCCTACAGAAGGATCACTTCTAACCCTTGCTGCAAAAGCAGGTTATGATCCTGAAGAGATAGACAGACAATGGAAAAGGGTAGATGAGATTCCCTTTGAATCAGACCACAAATTTATGGCAACTATCAACCGGAATAACAGCAAAAAAATGATATTTTTCAAAGGAGCAACTGAGGTTGTTCTGCCAAAATGTAATACGCAAATGGCCGAAAACGGAGACGTCGAAGACCTTGACAGAGCATGGTGGAATAACAGAGCTGATGAACTAGCATCCCAGGGTTTCCGCATTCTTTCTATAGCTATGACAGAATCCAAAGAAGACTCTGACAGTATTTCCTTCAGGCATATTGAAAGCGGTCTTACTCACATAGGTCTGGCTGCTATTATGGATCCTCCCCGACCTGAGGCTGTGGAAGCAGTTAAAAAATGCAGTCAGGCAGGTATAAGGGTAAAAATGATAACGGGAGATCATGCCAGGACTGCATCTGCTATAGCCAGAGAGATGAATATAAGTGACGGCAGCAGGGTAATGACCGGCACTGAAATAGAAAAAACTTCTGATGAAAAACTCGAATCAATGGTAGAGGAAATAGACGTTTATGCAAGAGTATCTCCCGAACATAAACTCCGGTTAGTAACTGCATTGCAGAATCGAGGCCATATTACGGCAATGACCGGAGACGGAGTTAATGACGCTCCAGCTCTGAAAAAATCCAACATAGGGATCGCAATGGGGAAGAAAGGCACAGAAGCTGCAAAGGAAGCTGCCGAAATGGTGCTTGCTGACGATAACTTTGCGTCAATAGTACATGCTGTTGAAGAAGGGCGAACTGTCTATGACAACCTTAAAAAGACCCTTCTTTTCATGTTGCCGACAAACGGAGGGGAAGCCCTCGTAATAATGGTCGCTATAGCCCTTGGATTCGTTATTCCGATGACTCCAGCCCAGGTGCTTTGGGTAAACATGGTAACTGCTGTCACTCTTGCATTATCCCTGGCCTTTGAACCTACGGAAGAAGATATAATGCGCCGTTCACCAAGGCCAACTGGTGAATCCCTTGTCTCACTGAAAATGCTTCTCAGGATAACTTATGTTTCAGCTCTTTTAATGGCAGGTTCTTTCGGACTGTTTGCACTGTACAGAGCCGGAGGTGCACAGGTGAATTTCGCAAGGACTATAGCTGTTAACGCAATAATCATGGGAGAGATCTTTTACCTGTTCAACAGTAGATATATCACAATATCTTCATTGTCAATAAAAGGGCTTATAGCAACTCCCCAGGTATGGATAGCAACGATAACTGTTCTGCTTCTGCAGATACCCTTTACCTACCTTCCTTTAATGCAAGATCTTTTCGGGACAGCTTCCATAGGATTTATGGAATGGATCAGTATCCTTGCCGCCGGAGGCGGAATATTCCTCATAGTTGAAACAGAAAAGTTTATAGTGCGAAAGAAGCAAACTCGAAAGATTCAATAAGCGGACCACTCAACAGTAATTATCTTACCTTTAAGGTAAATCACTGAAACAGGCAGGAGAAAAAGATTATAACGCTACAAAACAGAATTTATCTGTTGTTTCATTTTTCAGGGTATGTTAATATTCTCCTTGATAATTAATATCAACTCCGAGCCGTCTTTGTCTAAAGCCTTAACAAGCCAGGACTTACGGCCAAAGGGTTTTTCCGGAAACGGAAATGCCTCCCGCGATTGGAAAGGAGTTCCAAAAGTTGGCTAATTGCCACTTCCTGCGGGGGAGTGGCTTTTTTTATTTCTTCATCGGTTTTCCCTGGGCAGGGAAGAATCCGTCTTCTCTGCCCCTCCTTTTCGGGTTTATCCATATCAGGGAATATTTTAACGAAGAGAGGTTATGACCATGTGGACTCGGTCCTGGCGTGAAAGATGGTTTTTTGCCGGCATGAGCGCTTTTATAATAATATATGTTATCCTCCCTCTTTTTACCATGTTTGCAAGGGCAGATTGGAAAATTGTAGTTCAGACAGCTATGGATCCTGTCGTCCTTGATGCTCTCTGGCGCAGCGTCTGGACAGCAGGTGCTTCTACTGCTGTCATTGCTCTTTTTGGAACACCCCTTGCCTATATCCTTGCAAGACGTTCTTTCAAATGGAAAGCAACCATCGAAGCTGTTATCGATCTTCCGATAATGGTTCCCCATACAGTAGCAGGAATCGCGATACTTATGACAGTAAGTCCCAAAGCTCCGGTTGGTTCTGCCCTTGTATCGATGGGTCTGTCTCCAATAAACAGTAACCTGGGAATCGTTATCGCCTGCATCTTTGTCTCAATTCCTTTTTATGTTGACGCCACAAGAGATGCCTTCGCAGCAGTTTCCCCTAGACTCGAAAAAGTCAGCCGAAACCTCGGAGCACCCTTCGGTTATACATTTTTCCACGTTACTCTACCCCTGGCCCGTAGAGGGATCCTTTCCGGTTTGATAATGAGCTGGGCCAGAGCTGTCAGTGAATTTGGAGCAATCGTGATCATCTCTTACCATCCTATGGTAGCACCCGTACTTATCTACGACAGGTTTGCCACCTTCGGTCTCAAGTATTCTTCCCCGATAGCTGTACAGCTTATCCTTATCTCTCTTGTAATGTTCATCCTGCTTCGGGTCTTCGCAGTAGGAGAATCACGTTTTGGAAGGGGCGATTCAAGTGATCAGGCTTGAAGAATTATCTATTGACCTTCCGGGCTTCTCCCTTAAACCTCTTTCCATGTCTGTTTCAGAAGGGGAATGCTTCATGATAGTTGGTCCTAGCGGTGCAGGGAAAACCCTATTGCTCGAAGTGCTTGCAGGCCTTCAGCCTGCATCAGGAGGGAAAATCCACCTTAAGAACAGAAATATTACAAATATTCCTCCGGAAAAAAGAAACCTTTCAATTGTCTACCAGGATTATGCCCTCTTCCCTCATCTTTCGGTCGAAAAAAACATACGTTGGGGACTGCGATTCAGAACTGAGAAATCCAGCGGAAGAAACATTGATCACCTTCTGGACCTGTTGAAGCTGAGAGACCTTCTGCACAGGGACCCCGAGACCCTCTCCGGAGGAGAAAAACAGAGAGTAGCTCTAGCGCGGGCTCTTGCTGTCGATCCAGACATCCTCCTGCTGGACGAACCTCTTTCCGCGCTTGATACTCTATTTCGATATGAACTTCTGGATTACTTAAGAAAACTCAACGAAGAAGGAATAACAATTCTTATGGTTACCCATGACTTTGGAGAAGTCCTTGCACTTGGTAAAAGAGTGGCAGTACTTATAGACGGAGTTCTCGAACAGACAGGAATTGTAAAGGATGTCTTTAATTACCCCCTCACGACTGAAGTCGCGAAATTTGTAGGGATGTCAAATATATGGACAGCAGAAAAGACTGGAGAACACCAGGTTCTTCTACCTTCAGGCAGGCAGTTATCAACTCAGCTTAACGGAGAACCCGGACCATGCATTGTAGGGATAAGACCTGAGGAAATAGTTCCTCATGTAGATGACGGTTATGGTGAAAGGGAGAATATGCTTGCCGGTACAGTAACATCCATAGTTCACAGGGGAGCAATAATGGAAATGACCGTAGATGTCGACGGAACTCCCTTCAAAACCCTTGTAACGACTTCAGATCTTGTGAGAAAAGGATTTGAGGTGGGAACAAAAGCAAAACTGGAAGTCAGAACCGAATCGGTTCATATCATCAAAAACGGGAGGAATCAGAAATGAGAAGAAACTATCGTTCGTTGACCATGTTTATTGTAATAGCTGCAATACTGGTCTTTTCAGCAACAGCCGTTTTCGGGGCGGCAAAGGAGCTTATCGTGTTCCATGCAGGTAGTTTGAGTACCCCCATGGCTGCCATCGAAGAAGCTTACGAAAAGGACAATCCCGACGTGGACATCCTTCGTGAAGCCGGTGGGAGCGCAGCCCTTGCCAGGAAAATTATTGACCTCAACGGGAAATGCGACGCCTATTTTTCAGCTGACTACCTTGTTATTGAACGTCTCCTCAGGCCCGAGTATGCAGACTGGAACATAATGTTCTCCTCTAATGAGCTCGTTCTCATGTATGGCCCTAAGTCAAAATATGCTGACGAGATCAATGAGTCGAACTGGTATGAAGTATTACTCCGGCCGGACGTCCGCTGGGGGCACTCGGATGAGAATGCTGATCCATGTGGTTACAGGTCTCTGATGGTACTGCAGCTTGCAGAGAAATATTACGGGAATGCCGATGGACTCTATGAAAAGGCACTTGCCCATCCCAACAGGGCTGTTCGTCCCAAGGCCATAGACCTGGTGGCCATGGTACAGAGCGGAGCAATGGACTTTGCCTTCGAATACCGATCAGTAGCGGTCCAGCACGGTTTCTCATATATAGAATTCCCGGAAGAGGTCAACCTGAAGAGCCCGGAATTCGCAGACCTTTACGAAACGGCCGAAGTAGAAAGGGCCGGAAAGGCTCCAGGTGAGAAAATTATCACAAAAGGCTGTCCAATAGTATACGGACTAACTATACCCAAGGGTGCACCAAACGAAGCATTGGCCGTTGAATTCCTTGAATATGTTCTTGATCCTGAAGGCGGGCTTGCCATTCTTGAGGAGATGGGACAGGCAACAGTTGGCCCTAAGCCTTTTAACCCTGACGATCCTGTACCTGAAACACTGCAAGGTCTCATGAATTAAACAGCAGAAGAAAAGAGAGGGCGCAAAAATAAATGCGTCCTCTCTTTTCTTAACTTGCAGATATATGCTCATCCGGGATATTTTATCCTCTTTTTTAAAAACCCATATTCTCCCCAACAACAAACACATGGATATCAGACAGGGATGGCTGTTTGTGCATAATAGTTGTTACATTGCATATTCTGGTTGGTCCCTGGCAATCCATGCATTCTCCGGTCTCTGTACAGGGATTTGGCATACCAAGACGCTTATTGTTTATCGGAGCTGCGATTGCCTCTATTCTCTCCATTGCTGCTGATATATTTGTCACAATCTTGTTAAGTCCAACAACTATTATTACCTTACTGGGACCAAATATCATTGATGCCACTCTGTTACCAGCACCATCAACGTTTACAAGCTCTCCCTCCATAGTTACGGCGTTTGTTCCGGACAGAAAGACATCACATGTAAGCTGTTGACGCCTTATCTTATATTTTTCTTCCTTGCTCAGTCCAGGTTTGCCATGGTTCAGCACCGTGTGCCCCTTCTTCTCAAGTTCATCAAGGACGCCAAGCTGGGCAATAGTCCATGATCCGCCTACACCAACGGATGCTCCCTCCGGGACCTCCTGAAGAACTGCTTCACAGGCTTCTTTGACAGTCTTGTAATAGGCTGCAGAAAACCCATTGTTAGCAAGTTCCTTCACAACTTTTTCACCTGTAACATCATGATGCCATTCAATAAATTCTTTCATTTTATTACCTCCCTGGAATATCTAAATTGCAGAAAAATCATCTATTGCTTTAACATCCGGGCTATAGTGACAGTCCTTTTTGCCTGATGTTTAACAGCTGCCTCAACATCCTCGACCATCTTGCCATCCTGATCAACAGTTACCGTGGTACCATAAGGATTTCCTCCAGCGCCAAATACGACAGGATCTGTATAACCCGGTGCAACAACTATAGCGCCCCAGTGATACATGGATGTATAAAGGGAAAGGATGGTCGCCTCCTGCCCTCCATGAGGATTCTGCGCTGAAGACATTGCGCTCACTACTTTATTTACGGTCTTTCCATGCATCCAGAGGCTTCCTGCCAGATCAATGAACTGTTTCATCTGGGAAGCCATTACACCAAATCTTGTGGGAGTACTGAAAATAATGGCGTCCGCCCACTCAATGTCATCTAATGTCGCTTCCGGAACATCTTTTGTAGCTTTAACGTTGGCTTTCCATACAGGATTGTTTTCGATCACTGAAGGAGGTGCAAGCTCCGGCACCTTTAAAACTCTAACCTCGGCATCAGCTTCTCTGGCTCCTTCTGCAGCCCATTTTGCCAACTGGTAGTTGGTGCCACCCATACTGTAATATATAACAGCAAGTTTCAAGTTGATCATATAAAAAACCCTCCCTTTAGTTTTTCGAGCTGATATGAAGTGAGTAGTTGATGGTGTTCAATTTTATTGGATATTTCAACATATTATATCAGGATAGATTAATTGATATGCTGACCAACCGTTATTACAGTCTTTATTTAGGGATCACAGCTTTTTCGCAATATAAAATCCATAGCTGTAATAGTTCCTGTATTTTTCATAAAGGGCAATTTCAGCCTTTTCACACTCGACAATTTCCTTCGCCTCCGCACTTTGACCGTACCTCGCAAGAAAGGAAGAAAAACGGCTTTGCATGGGCCTGTAGTAATTCTCTAACCAACAATGATCAGGTAAAAAGAAATAGCCCCCTGGACTGTAGCCATTACGCTCAAGGATCCCCATCTTTGCGGAAGCAACATCTATCTCAGGGTACTCTTTATTCCAATGGGACTCAAGCTCATCAGGTCTCGTGGCACTAAGCCAGGTTATCTCGGAAACGACAAGTTTACCACCTGGCTTAAGGAAATGGTTCCAGGCGGCAACACCAGCTTCAAATCCCATGTTGTATATGGCTCCCTCGGACCAGATCACGTCAAACTCCCCTTCAGAAAAGGGCAAGTCCTCCATGGAACAGTTCAGAGTGGTTATTTTATCTGCTACCCCCTGGTCATCTGCTCTTGATAGGAGCTCGTCAAGAAAGTCCTGCAGGAAATCCACAGCTGTAATTTCTGCATCAAGCTCCTTTGCCAGAAGGATGGTGGATGCACCAGTGCCGCACCCAATATCAGCAATCTTATAATGTTTTGACCGATTTATTCCTGCCAGCTTCAGCGCCAGCTTTGTCTCTTCTTCTCCACCTGGTCCCTGTCGAACAGCATCTTTGTGAAGGTCTACAAGCAGTTGAAATTCGTTCATATATGCCTCCCGGAACAAAAAGGATGGGTTTTGTTATCCCTCTACAGGAATGTATTATCACAGCCCTATATTCAGAACTCCTGCATTTAGCGTCTACAGGAGCTTTGACAAGAGTAGGACAACTCCGAGATAGCCAGATTTTTATCTACCCTCTCGAAAATATTCATATAATAGAAGTAACTCCCGGCAGATACCCTTTAGAACCTAAGTTCAAAAAAACTACAGGAAAAGGAGCCAACGCAAGATTAAAGAAAGGGTCAGCTCCTCTACTCTATTTACTTTTTCAATTACATATAAATCAGCTGCAGGTAATTGATACTTATAGATCCTCTCCTGTATTTAGAGGGGAATACAGCTACTGCTATTTTTTCTGTCTTTCAACCAGCAACTCTCCGGCTTTGGAGACATGTTCCGCTGTAAGATCATGAAACAGGATCGTAATGGCATCTTTCGGCACTCCCGTGATCCTGCTAAGCTCGTCAGTAAATACTCTGGCAATTTCTGCTTTCTTCTCATATCCTCTCGGTATCATTTCTACTGTTATTATCGGCATACTACTTACCTCCTTCAATTATTTTGCCGAATGGGTTGTATCCTGGGGAAAGTTGTTAAAATAAGTTTTATCACGATGTTTAAAAGGGTACAATGATAAGTACCTTTTCCCTTATGTAAAGTTTTAAGTCAAGGTCTGTTCGGGACAGCTCTGACACAGGTCCTTTACCCCTGGTCTGCTCTTTGAGGGCAATTTCTTCATTGCATCGCGCAAAGCAGATCGAAGACCCTCTTCAACTGTGGGATGATAAAAAGGCATCTGCAATAGCTCGGCGATCTTCATCCGGTTCTGCATAGCCAAAGCCAGGATATGGGCCAGATGCTCTCCATCGGGAACCGCAATTTCCGCACCAAGAAGCTCTGCTGAAACGGGATCTGCATATACATGAAGTTGTCCCTGGTTGCGTCCCTCCATGCGCGCCCTTGACTGCTTCCCAAAATCGGACTTACCTGTGACGAAATTCTTATCCTTGAGTTCCCCGAACCCATTTCCAACGGTAGCGATCTGCGGATCGCTGAAGACTATCTTCAGATTTACCCGTCGGGAGAATTTTATAACTTCCTCCTCCATGGCATTGACCCCTGCAATAAAGCCGTCATCAAGGGCTTCATGCAAGATGGGATTGTAGCCATTGGTATCTCCTGCAATAAATACGGGCAAATCACCAATTTGCGCAGTCTCAGGATCGAATGGCGGAAGCCCGTGGTTGTCCAGATCTATAGGTAGATTTTCCAGTCCTAACCCCTGCAGGTCAGGTGCAGCTCCCACCGCAGCAACAACTTTATCTACAACAGCGCTTTCCTTACCTGCTTTGACAACAAGACAATTTTCTTTATTCTCGATCTTCGCCGCAGAACCCATATAGACCGAAAATTCCTTCTCCATGGCTTTCACCATAGCACTGTTGACCTCTGGGTCAGTAAGGCCTCCCATGAAGTCCCCTCGGGAAAAACCGTAAACCTCAATACCCAGTCGGCTTAAGGCAAATCCGATCTCAAGCCCTATTGAGCCCAGACCTATGACACCGATTCTCCCGGGCAGGTCTTCCTGCTCGAAGATATTTTCACTTGTCAGAATAAGATCAGAAAATTCCTGCCAGGGTTTTGGAACAACAGGTTTCGATCCTGTAGCGATAATAATCTTTGAAGTCTCATACTCTGTTTCTCCCACTTTAACCCGGCCAGGAGTGAGGATCTCTGCTTTTCCTTCCAGGAAATGACCATCTGCTGCCTTCAAGGTTTCTTTACGGATCCCTCCGGCAAAATGATCGCGAAGACTTCTCACATGATTCATTACCGCAGGAATATCAGTGGAATAGTGCTCGGACTTTAAAAGTCCCTTTTCCATAAGACTGCGACTCCTGTGACACTCATTTGCCACGTGGATGAGCGCTTTTGAGGGCATACAACCCACACGTGCACAAGTAGTGCCGAGTGGACCATGATCAACCAGAAGATAGTTTTCTGTCTTTTTTTTCACCTGGCTGAGAGCAGAGAGTCCCGCACTTCCAGCGCCGATAATTATGACATCTAACTTTTCAGACATAGTCTTTCCCCTTTTCTTTTTTAGATCATAAATAAGACCTTCAGTATATTATTGGGAAGAGCGATTCTTGTGTCTGTTTAGTAATATAGCATGTCAGCAAGAAAAGAATCAAATACTAACAATTTATTGTGTCATGCAGCGGAGCTTAATTTTTTTTCGACTCCGG
>CAZFJG010000055.1:0-9775 GCA_964519285.1 uncultured Synergistales bacterium
TCTCTCTTGTTATCTCCATATGAAGAAGCCCGAGAAAACCGCATCTGAAACCAAAACCTAAAGCCACAGAAGTTTCCGGTTCGAACTCTATAGCGGAATCATTAAGCTGCAGTTTCTCCAGTGATTCTCTGAGTAGTGTGTAATCATCCCTTTCGACAGGATAAAAACCACAGAAAACCACCGGTTTGGGTGTCCTGTAACCGGGAAGAGGTTTTGGAGCAGGTTTATCATATCCTGTAACTGTGTCACCAACCCTCGCTTCGGCAATATTTTTTATGTTGGCGATCAGATAACCCACCTCACCTGGGCCAAGATCCTCTACTTCCATAAGTTTTGGTCTGAAGGTCCCTATCTCTTCCACTGAATATTTCATGCCAGTTGCCATAAACTTTATTTCCTGACCCTTTCTTATAGTTCCATCAACTATCCTCAAATAACATACAACACCTCTATAGTTGTCATAGATGGAATCAAATATCAGAGCTTTGAGTGGATTGCCCTCGTTACCATCGGGAGGCGGAATTATCTCAAGGATCTTTTCAAGTATCTCAACAATGCCTGTACCGTCCTTTGCACTCGCAAGAACTGCATTTGACGTATCAAGACCAACAACTTCCTCTATCTCGGACTTTACGTGTTCAGGTCTCGCTGACGGAAGATCTATCTTGTTAATTACCGGAATAATTTCCAGCCCCTGTTCAACGGCAATATAAGCATTTGCCATTGTCTGGGCCTCCACACCCTGGGCAGCATCCACGACAAGAAGTGCTCCTTCGCATGCAGCCAGTGATCTCGACACTTCGTAGCCAAAATCTACATGACCTGGGGTATCTATGAGGTTAAGAATATACTCCTGACCGTCTTTATCATAATGTTTCATTCTGACGGGAACCAGTTTGATCGTAATACCCCTTTCTCTTTCGAGCTCCATATTATCGAGAAACTGTTCACGCATACTTCTTCCCTCAACAGTATGGGTCGACTCAAGAAGCCTGTCAGCCAGGGTAGATTTCCCGTGATCTATATGAGCAATTATGCAGAAATTTCGAATCCTTTTTAAATCCACTTCTTTAACCACCTTCGTTCTGACCTGTGAAAAACACAGGAACAGGGTTTGCTTTCAAAAAAACAGGTATATTGTACATAAAACAGATGGAAGTTGAAATATATTTTATATTGTCTGTTAGTAAAGATAGTTATTATAAACCATTCATGGATTTCACAAAAATCATGATTTTTTACTTTATCCACATAGTGGGCAATAATACCTTTTTTAAACAACACAATTGCATTTTATGTATTTTATATCCTTGACATTTAGAGCCTCTTTATAAATAATGTAAGCAAAACTTCCCTGGAGGTGTATGTAATGGAAAAAGATAAAATGCTTTACGAAGGAAAGGCGAAAAAAATGTTCACAACCGAAGATGCAGACACTCTGATCATTGAATATAAAAACTCCCTTACTGCTTTCAACGCCCAGAAAAGATCTTCTCTCGAGGGCAAAGGCGAGCTTAATAATCTCATCAGCACAGAAATGTTCGAACTGTTACATTCAAAAGGAGTAGAAAGTCACTTTATAAAGAAACTGGACGAAATTCACCAACTTGTAAAAAGAGTTGAGATAGTTCCTGTAGAGGTAGTAACAAGAAATATAACCACAGGGTCATTATGCAAAAGGCTTGGCGTGGAAGAAGGAATAGAACTTCTCGAACCTCTTGTTGAATTATACCTTAAGAGTGATGAACTTGGAGATCCACTTATTCTTCCGGAACATGCCCTGCTCTTTGGCTGGGCCACCAAAGAAGACCTTTCCTTCATGAAAGAGACCGCCCTTAAAGTAAATTCCATTCTCACTGATTATTTCCGAAGTGTCGGCATTCTTCTCGTTGATTTTAAACTTGAATTCGGGAAAGACAAAAAGGGCTCAATAATGCTTGCTGATGAAATATCTCCTGATACCTGCAGGTTCTGGGATCTTTCAAGTAAGGAAAAACTGGACAAAGACAGGTTTCGAAAAGATCTGGGTAACATACTTGATGCCTACAGGGAAATATACAAGAGAATAACTGCAAAAAAAGAAGGTTAGATCATGAAATATCATGTAAAGGTTTTGACTTACCTTAAAGACGGAGTTCTGGATACACAGGGAAAAGCCGTGGCAAGATCTTTGACAGGAGCGGGACACACAAGCCTTCTTAACTGCAGGGTTGGGAAATATATCCAGCTCTGGATAGAGGCAGATTCTTCAGAGTCGGCATACAGGGAGGCTGAAAGAATGTGTGACGAAGTTCTTGTAAACGAACTTATCGAAGATTTCAGCATTGAGGTAGATGAAAGGCAATGAAAACTACAGTTGTAATTTTTCCCGGAAGTAACTGTGACAGAGACGTAATTCACGCAATAGAAAAGACCACAGGAACTACTGTAGAAACAGCATGGCACAGAGATACTGCACTTCCGAAAGGGACTGACCTGGTGGTACTTCCCGGAGGATTCTCCTACGGTGACTACCTTAGATGCGGAGCCCTTTCAGCCCGTTCTCCAATAATCGAAGCTGTCAGTGAACACGCGGGTAAGGGAGGACTAGTGCTCGGTATATGCAATGGATTTCAGGTACTCCTTGAGACTCATCTACTTCCTGGTGCTGTGCTTACCAACAAAACATTGACCTTCATATGCAGCAAATGCTACCTGAGGGTAGAAAATAACGACAGCCCCTTTACCTCAGGTTACTCTTCAGGTCAGATCGTACAGTTTCCAATAGCACACAATGACGGCCTTTTCTTTCTTCCTCCTGATGAACTTGATGAACTGGAAAAAAACGGACAGGTCCTTTTCCGTTACTGCTCAAGGAAGGGCGAAATGAGTGAAAGCTTCAATCCCAACGGATCACTGAACCACATAGCAGGAATCGTCAACCGAAGGAAAAACGTGCTTGGCCTTATGCCCCATCCGGAAAGAGCCAGCGGGGCTATTTTAGGAGGCGTGGACGGAATTACCATGTGGAATTCCATAAAGCAATGGGTCGAAAGGAAATAGTCGAATGAATTACAGTGAAGCTGGACTGAAAAAAAACGAATATGAAAAAATAAAAGACACACTGCAGAGAGAACCCAATAAAACAGAGATGCTCATAATGGGTGTAATGTGGTCCGAGCATTGCTGTTATAAATCCACAAAGGACATGCTTTCCATGTTCTCTTCAAAGGGTAAGCAGGTTGTTGCCGGACCTGGGGAAAATGCTGGCATTGTGGACATAGGCTGCAACCTGGGACTTGCATTCAAGGTTGAAAGCCATAATCACCCTTCTGCAGTTGCTCCTTTCCAGGGAGCTGCCACAGGAGTCGGAGGTATTATCAGGGACATACTGGCCCTCGGAGCTCGTCCAGTGGCAAGCCTTGATGGCCTTTTTTTCGGAAATATTGAAAACCCCAAAACCCGGAATCTTGCAGAAGGCATCATAAGGGGAATTGGCGGATACGGAAATGCTGTAGGAGTTCCAACAGTTGGAGGCAAAACCTTCTATTCCCGTAGATATACCGGAAATCCCCTCGTCAATGCTCTCAACCTTGGACTGGTACCCAAGGATAAAATCGTCAGCTCTCAGACCGCAAAACCGGGTCAGCTCGTCGTTCTCCTGGGATCCAAGACCGGAAGAGATGGTATTGCAGGAGCAGCTTTTGCTTCTGCTAATCTGGCAGAAGATACAAAGGAAAGCAGACCCAACATACAGATCGGTGATCCCTTTGTCGAAAAGCTCCTGATAGAGGCATCCCTCGAACTGAGAGATCTCGGTGTAATAGTCAGCATGCAGGATATGGGGGCAGCTGGTATAACATCGTCATCAAGTGAAATAGCGGCAAAAAGTGAAGTTGGAATGGTACTTGACTTTGACAGGGTCCCATTAAGAGAACCTGACATGGAACCCTGGGAAATAGCCCTTTCGGAATCCCAGGAAAGAATGCTTCTGATCATAAGAGAAGATGATATCGATACCGTAACTAAAGTCGCCAGGAAATGGGATATTGATCACGCAGTCATTGGACATGTAACAGAAGAAAAAGATTATCTTATCAGGTTCAATGGAGAGATCATCGCCAATCTTCCTCCTGATCTTATTGGAGAAGGATGTCCCTCGCCGGAATGGCCTATGAAAAGACCGGGATATCTCGACGAAAAATGGAAATTCGACGCAGAGGCATTACAGACAGAACATGAAGAACTGGGGAATACTCTTATAAAACTTCTCAAAAATCCAGGACTTTCGGACAAAAGCTGGATCTACAGGCAGTACGATTCAATGGTTCAGACAAATACCGTTGAAGGACCAGGAAACAGAGATGTTTCAATTATCAGAGTAAAGGACAGAGATCAGCTCATTGCTGTCTCCATGGAAGCAGATCCCCTGAAATGCGAGCTTGAACCATACCAGGGAGCAGCAGAAACAGTTGCTAAAGCTGCAAGATCCCTTGCTGTTTGCGGAGCAGACCTCCTTGGAATGACAAACTGTCTGAATTTCGCTTCTCCGGAAGATCCTTCTCAATACTGGGTACTTAATGAATGTATCAGAGGACTTGCTGATAGCTGCAGAGAACTTGACTGTCCTGTTGTTTCCGGCAATGTCAGCCTTTACAACGAAACAGTAATGGGTGGAATATTGCCTACCCCACTTGTCGGGATAACGGGCCTGATCGAAAATGAAAACCGTATGCTGCCCTCTGGAAATTGGCAGGAAGGGAACTTTCTTGTATATGCAGGAATCCCAAATCCTTCAGTGGCTGGAAGCTACTATCAGCAGCAAATCATGGGGGACATATGGGGAAGACCATTACCTTTCTCTCCCTCAGCAGAAATGGATTTTATGAAAAGAGCCCTCAAAACAGCCAGAAACAAGGCAGCATCAAGTGGAAGGGTTATAAAAGGAGGAGGACTTGCTGTAACCATAGCAAAGGAAGCCATTGAAAGTGGAACAGGTGTAAAAATGGATTTCGTAATACCCACCAGGGCCGATATATTCTTTTTCGGAGAGGGTGGTCCAAGAGCTATATTTTCAGTTCCCAAAGAGAAGATAGTACCTTTCAAACACATCTGGTCAGGTTTCCCCCTTCTCCAGCTTGGGGAAATAAAGGGGAGCAGGGTTGTCCTGCCCGGGATCTTCGACATCTCTCTGAAGGAACTTGAAACTTCCTGGAGGAATGAATAATGTGCGGTATCTTTGGAGCCTTTTCCTCAGGCGAAAGACCAGTACTGGAAGATGTCTACCTTGGTTTATACGCACTTCAGCACCGGGGACAGGAAGCTGCCGGAGTTGCATGGATAAACGGGAACAGAAACGTACATTCCCTAAAGGGATCAGGCCTTGTCCATCTTGCTCTGGACCAGCAGGAACTATCTATGATCGATACTTCATGCGCCATTGGACACGTCAGGTATTCAACCTCGGGAGGTTCTGAGCTAACTAACGCACAACCTCTGACTGCAACATCATCTCGCGGAGCTGTAGCCATAGCTCACAACGGTAACCTTACAAATGCCAATGAGATAAAATCTCACCTCGAAAGCAGGGGGGCCATATTCCAATCAAGAACAGATACAGAATCCATTCTGCATTTAATGGCTCATCAACCTCATAAAACCAGGCTTGATGCTTTTGTGGATTCACTGCCCAGGTTGAGAGGAGCCTATTCACTTCTTCTCGTAATAGACGACAGGATCGTAGCTGCGAGGGATCCGTGGGGTTTCAGACCTCTTATCCTTGGTAAGAGAGAAGATGTATACTACGTCTCATCAGAAAGCTGTGCTCTCGACCTTGTTGGGGCAGACATCATAAGGGAGGTTGAACCCGGAGAAGTTATTGTTATTGATAAAAAAGGTATCAGTTCCCTGAGAATACCCCTTGAGGTGAACAAACAGTATTCGTGTTCCTTCGAGCACGTCTACTTTGCCCGTCCCGACAGCATGATCAACGGAAGGTCCGTTTATGAGATAAGGAAAGCCCTTGGTTCAAAACTAGCCATGAGAGCTCCCTGCGAAGAAGCTGATTTTGTTACAGGAATGCCTGACAGCGGTACAATATCTGCAATAGGTTTTTCCGAAGAATCCGGATTGCCGTATGAAAAAGCCATCGTAAGAAACCGTTACGTTGGCAGAACCTTCATAGAACCGACCCAGAGGGTCAGGGAACTGGGAGTAAAGATCAAGCTCAACCCCATTAAAGAACTCATAAAGGACAAAAAGATAGTAATTATCGATGATTCAATTGTCAGGGGAACAACCTGCCAGAGAATGATCTCTATGATAAGAGAAAATGGAGCGAGAGAAGTTCACGTTCGGATATCCTCTCCTCCTGTCAGGTTCCCCTGTTACTATGGAATCGATACTCCCACAAGAGAAGAACTCGCTGCTGCCAGGATGAACGTGCAGCAGATAGCACAGCAGGTCGGTGCAGATTCTCTTGCATTCCTTACCGAAGAAGATCTGCTTCAAGCTATCGGAACTGATTTATCCAAAACCTGCACAGCCTGTTTTACAGGCAGATACATGGAGGGAGAACAGCAAAATGTCATGGAGCTATAAAAAAGCAGGAGTTGACATCGAAAAAGGCAACTCCTGGATAAACGTAATAGACCGTATAATGAAAAAACACAAAGCTGATCCTTCCATCATTGGTGGAATAGGCTCATTTGCGGGGCTTTATGACCTGGACGGCATAAATTTTCTTGCTGCCTGCTGTGATGGAGTTGGCACCAAACTCGAGATCGCGAAAAAAACTGGTTCTTTCAGTGGACTCGGGCAGGACCTCGTAGCAATGAGCCTTAATGACCTTGTAACCTGTAATGCCCGCCCTCTCTTTTTCCTGGATTATATTGCATGTGGAAAGCTCGATCCCGAAGTTCTCGCAAAAATAATGGAAGGCATCACTGATGCATGTGAAAACTGTAACTGCTCCCTTCTGGGCGGCGAAACTGCAGAGATGCCAGATGTATATCCCGAAGACGGTTTTGACCTTGCTGGTTTTGCAGTAGGTACCGGTACAATAGAAAACATAATTAACGGATCAGGGGTCAAACCTGGAAACATAATGATAGGACTTCCAAGTTCTGGTCTGCACAGCAATGGTTTTTCCCTTGTGAGGAAAATCCTCGAATACGGAGATCTTGATAAACATTTTGAAGGTTCTGAAGCAGTCATCGGAGACATGCTTCTTGCTCCCACGAGACTCTACGTAAAACAGGCTCTAAAATGCGCTTCCAGCGGCTTTGTCAGAGCTATGGCACATATTACTGGCGGAGGGCTCCTTGAAAACATAACAAGGGCTATTCCAAAGGATCTTGAAGCTGACATAGATTTCTTATCATGGGAAAAACCAGAAATATTCAGATTCATCGAGAAACGCGGTATTGAGGAGAAAGAAATGAGAAGAGTTTTCAACCTCGGGATAGGATTTGTTTTTATAGTGTCATCGCAACACGCAGACCAGATCATGACTGAATTGAAAGAAATTGGAGAAACTCCTGCTGAAATAGGGGTCATAAGGGAAAAATGACTAAAATAGCCATACTGGTTTCCGGAAGAGGAACAAATATGGAAGCACTCTGTGACCATATCAGAAAAAAAGATCTGGATGCAGAGATTTCCTTTGTTGCAAGTGATAATCCTGAAGCGCCAGCCCTGGCAAAAGCCGACAGTCACGGGATCAGAACAGCAGTCCTGCCCTACAGAAAAACAGGACGCAATGAAGCAGAAAAAGTTTTAGCAGACCTTTTGGTCCAGGCAGATGTTGAATGGGTAATACTTGCAGGGTTCATGAAAATTCTTTCTCCAGGGTTCGTATCAGGGCACAAAAACAGAATAGTTAATATTCACCCTTCTCTTCTTCCTGCATTTCCCGGTGCAAAGGGGATTGAGGATGCCTGGGATTATGGTGTAAAGATCACAGGAGTCACTATTCATCTCGTTGATGAGAAAATGGACAACGGTCCTGTTCTTGCACAGGAAGCAGTTAAGGTTGAGACAATGGACACTCTGGAAAAACTTGCCGAAAAGATCCATAGAACTGAACATGATCTATACTGGAAAACCCTTTCTTCACTTTTTAAAGGGAAACTTATATACACAAACAGGAGGAATAGCTGAATGGAACACAAAAAAAGAGCATTGATATCGGTCTTTGATAAATCAGGTGTTGATAAACTGGCCCAGGAACTTGAAAAACAGGGTTGGGAGATCGTTTCCAGTTCCGGAACAGCGCGGTTCCTTAAAGATGCAGGAGTCAGCGTCAGGGAAATTGCGGATCTTACCGGTTATCCCCACATGCTGGGAGGAAGGGTCAAGACACTTCACCCTTCAGTATTTGGAGGCATCCTGGCTCGAAGACATTTTGATGAAGATCTTACAGATGTAGAGCAATTTGGTATTCCCCTTATAGATATTGTTGTATGCAACCTTTATCCCTTTGAGAAAGCTGCCCGAACGAACAATGACCTTGAGAATCTCCTCGAAAACATTGATATAGGTGGCGTAACTCTTATCAGAGCTGCTGCAAAAAATTTCCACCAGGTCATAATCGCGACAGAACCCGAAGATTACAGTATTATTCTCGAAGAAATTAAAAATGAAGGCAACGTAACTCTTCAAACAAGGGAAAAGATGGCGTTAAAGGCTTTCGCCAAAACCTCAATTTACGACTCCATGATATTTGAAGGTCTTTCAGAATCTGTAGGTATCAGAAAGTCCGGTCTTGAGAAAGAACTCCCCCTGGCCCTTAAACAGAAAAGGACCCTCCGCTACGGCGAGAACCCTCATCAGCAGGCATCCCTTTATCTTCCACCCCTTGGAAATGAACCATGGGAACAGCTTTCCGGGAAAGACCTGTCATATAACAACATACTGGATCTTGACTGTGCGCTGAGGGGTATTTCTCTTCTCCAGAACGATACTGGGGCCCTTGTGATCAAACACACTACACCATGTGGCATGGCTTATGGTAATACACCTGAAGAAGCCTACACAAAGGCATTTGCATGCGATCCTCTTTCAGCCTTCGGGGGAGTTGTAGGAATAACCAGAATGGTAAATATGGAAACAGCGGAAGCAATATCCAAAAACTATACAGAGGTCCTTGTAGCTCCAGAATATGATACCGACACACTTAATTTTCTTTCAGAAAAGAAACCCTCACTCAGGATCCTTAAATGGACCGGAGGAAAGGTTTCAAATCTGCAGTTGACAGGAACCTGGAGTGGCATACTTGCACAGGAAGATTCACTTCCTAACTTTCCAGATAAGCAAAAAGGCCAATGGATAGGAACTCCAAGGACAGATCTCTGGAATGACCTTGTTCTTGCCTGGAAAATAGCAGCTCTTTCAAAAAGCAACGCTGTAGCTATTGTTAAAGACAGAGAGGCAACAGGTATAGGCATGGGATTCTGCAGCCGTGTCTTTGCTGTGGATTTTGCTGTCCAGCAGGCAGGAGAAAAGGCAAAAGGAGCAGTTCTTGCATCCGATGCCTTCTTTCCCTTCAGTGACGGAATAGAGAAAGCTGCTGAAGCAGGAATTCAGGCGATAATTCAGCCCGGAGGATCGAAAAGGGATGAAGAAGTATTCAAGACGGCTAAAGATCTTGGAATAAGCATGTTCATAAGCGACTGGAGAACATTCAGGCATTAAAAGGCTACAGGGAGGCTTGTATAATGAGGATCCTTTTACTTGGAAAAGGTGCAAGGGAAGATGCCCTGGCATGGTCTCTTTCAGGGTCACCCCTGACAGACAG
>CAZFJG010000056.1:0-9682 GCA_964519285.1 uncultured Synergistales bacterium
AAAACCGGAAATACAGTTAGTACTTCGAATTGGAATCACTCTTTTTTTAATGTTATTTCCGGTACGTCTTTTAGCATCGGAAGATATCCTTTTTGAATGTCCGGATGAGGTGGTGATAGGCAGACCCTTCAGGGTCGCTTTTACTTCCCGGAGGGAGATTGATGATCTGAGGATAAAATGGTCCGGTATCGAGTTAACCCCGGAAATTGTGAGGCAAGAAGGCGACTCATGTATTGCCGAGGTCATTCTCGGTACTGACGTATCCCGCCATAATACAGGCTATGAGCTTGTAAAACTTTACCTGGTTTCTGGAAAAGATACTGCTGCTTTCAGCTGGCAGGTCAGGATTGTCCCCTTTGATTATACTTCGGAAAGTTTTACGGTAAGTTCGGCAATGGTAAAACCACCTGCCAGTGTTACTGCAAGAATAAACAGAGAAAGAAAACTTATAGCAAGAGCTCTCGGATCTGACAGCACAAAAAAATACTGGGAACTTCCTTTTATACTACCTCTTGAAGGGGAGGTAACCAGCTCTTACGGAAAAAAACGAACCCTTAACGGAACTAAACATTATCGTCACAGTGGAGTTGACCTGAGAGCAGGAACAGGGACTCCCGTAAAAGCCGTTGCAGCAGGGATAGTTGTCCTTGCAGAAGATCTCTATTTCGGAGGGAGATCGGTATATGTGCACCACGGAAACGGCCTGGTGTCTATCTATTGTCACCTTTCAGAGATATCCGTTGAAGAAGGAGCTTTTCTGCATAAAGGGGAGCTCCTTGGACTCTCAGGTAGTTCGGGACGAGTTACTGGTCCTCATCTTCACCTTGGAATGAGCATAAAAGGACAGATGGTGGATCCAATGACCTTTTTCAGCGGAAATTTTGGAGATGAAAAGGACAACCTGCTTCAGGTGTTTTGATAACAGGAGTTGTTCTGAATATGCAGTTTCTGATCGCAGTTGCTTTTATAGCGGTCCTTGGGGGATCATCCTGGTTTTTGTGGAAATACAGGGAAGAGCACGTCTTTGCTCCTGACAGAGTAATTTATCCCGTCTTTCCCGAGGAAAAATTTCAGGTTTCCCCGGTCTGGACCGGGGAAAAAGACAGGGTTGTCCATGGATGGTTTGTAAAGCCATCACAGTTAAAAAGCAACAGGGTTATGCTTATCTGTCACGGAACAAAGGGCAACCTGACCACTCCCTTCAGGGTCGACCTTGTTCGTGCACTGAGTCTTCTCGGAATGGAATTTTTAATTTTTGACTATAGGGGAACAGGTTTTTCTCCGGGGAGGATCTCACAGAAAGGCCTGTTCGAGGATATTCTTACAGCCTGGGAATATCTCGAAAGGAACCTCGGAATAGATCCAGAAAGGATCATAGTATTCGGCAGGTCTCTTGGAGGCCCTGCCGCGGCTTACCTTGCATCGGAAAGAAATCCTCTTTTGCTTGTACTTGAATCTACCTTTCCGGATCTTTCAACGGAGGTTTCTTCTTTTTTACCTTTTCTTACTGATAGCGTAAGTTCCCGTATCTTCCACGGAATGTATGAAACGAGGAAGTATCTGGATTCTGTTCGATGTCCGGTAGTGTTCCTTCATGGAGACAGTGACAGGCTTGTGAGTTATGATATTGGCAGAAAGCTCTACAGAGACAGCGGAGCAAACAGAAAGGTCTTTGTTACCATGAAAGGCCTTGGGCATAAGGGTTTTTCCTCTGATCCGGCCAGTTATGCAGGGGCTATCGAAAAGGGATTCAGAGCCTCTGGTTTCTACGGAGAGGATGATTCCTGAAGCCCTTTTGTGACAATACTGGCTGGACAGCAGATGTTGCTGTTATAATTTGTTTCTGGAGAGTGAGATCATGGGTTTGATTTTTAGAATAGTCAGGGTGCTGTTCCCCTTAATATTGGCTTTTGTTGTCTTCAGGATACTTAGAGGTCTTCTCGGATATTTTGCCTACAGGGGATATTCCCGTCAGCACTCTGCCGGAGGTCAAAGCAGTAATAGTGGTCCTTTTCAGGGTTCAGGAAACAGTAGTTCCTTCCGGGATCCCTATGCTGTGCTTGGTTGTAGTTCAAGGGATTCAGACGAAGAGATCCGTAAATGTTACAGAAAAATGGTAGCAAAGTATCATCCGGATAAATTTATCGGTCAGGACCTTGATCAGGAATTCGTGGAACTTGCCACCAGAAGGTTCCGGGAAATCCAGAATGCCTACGAGCAGATCCGCAAAATGAGGGGAATGAAATAAGACCCATGAAAGGACTGGACCCGGTACTTCATGCCCATACAATAATAGTTGTCTTTTGCTATATTTTTAAGGATGACAGAATACTTCTCATAGAGAGGAATAGAGAGCCCTATCCTGGAGATATAACGATCCCCGGCGGCAAAAAGGAAAAAGGAGAGACTTTTGTTAACGCATGCAAAAGGGAAATAATAGAAGAATGTGGTCTTGAGCTGGGACAGATTTACCTTGCAGGCATGGTGAATAATTTTTCTCCTGACCCCCTATCCGAGGTTCTGTCGGTATACTTTGTAACAGACAATTTCAGTGGAGAAGCGGCAGCAGGTTCCGAAGGATCTATTGAGTGGTACAAAATTGAGGATTCTTTCAATCTTCCGAATATCAGTCCCTTTTACAGAATCATTTCACCCTGGGTACTTGACGCGGAGAGCAGAGTCTTCCATGGTCATATAAGAATAGATAATGGTGGATCTATAATAGATTCAAGACTTGAATATTTTTAAAGCATCTTAATTTAATGAAATTTTTGTGTTATAATTATCTCACTATATGAAACAAAGGGGAGCCTCAGGAGGCAACTCTCATAAGACATGAAGCCCTTCGGGGGGAAGGCTTCATGTCTTTTATTTTGGAAAGTTACCGATCTTTTTCTTCCATTAAGTCACTAACTGCTTTTCGAATATCCTGCATCTCCAGTTCCTGTTCATCTGCTATGCCCTTGAGTTTGATATCCTGAGGAGTATCTACAGGCCAGCCAGCCTTGCGGAAGATCTTCCTGCCTTCCAGTTCGTAGATTTCCGATATTTCATCCATGGTCATGCTTCCCCTGATCTCGTCAGGATTTAAGGAGGCTGGATGCAGCATATTTTCATGGGAGGTATTTGCAATATATTCTGCGAGATTTTCCTTTACTTCCTCGTCATTTATTAACTCTATCTCTTTCAGGGGTACGTCAAGAGGAATATCAGCGTAAAGTTTTCCGCCCATTATGATTTCCTCTACTGGCATATTCAGTGTTTCGGATATCTCTGAAACTGTCATCCATCCGTATATGGCATCAGCAGGATCTGTCTGTATCTGGTAACTTGTAGGGCTAACCCATGTCTGCCAGAATCCTGTTATTCTTGCTACTGACCAGGATCCAAAAAATATAATCAGTCCAGCAAGTCCCACAGATAAGGTTTTGAACTTCCAGGAGCCTGCACCGAAGAAAAGGGCTTTTTCTGCAGGGCACGCTTCCACACATCTTCCGCATGCTATACATTCAGCGCTTTTCATAACGTCAACTGATTCCGGATCGAGCCTGACAGGGCAGGCCTTTGAACAGAGATGGCAGGAAATACAGTGTTCTTCCCTTCGTCTTACCTTTATCAGGGCAATTTTCTGGAAAAGGGCGAGAAATGCACCCAGGGGGCAGAGATAACGACACCAGAACCTTTCAATATACAGTCCTGCGCCTATTACAGTCAGAAAAAGAACAATGTATGACCATGGTTTTTCAACTACCTCAGACCAGCCGGCGGAAAGGTGCATCCAGGCTACCCAGGGGTCGTAATCTCTCCAGGCCAGGGTTCCAAGTTTCCATGTAAAGGCGATGATAACTATAAGAACAACGTATTTCAGGTATCTCAGGGGCTGGTCTATGTTCTTGGGAAGTTCCCTCTGTTTTATTCCAAGTTTTCTGGCTGCTTTTGAGCTCAATTCCGCGATTGTTCCAAGGGGACATATCCATCCGCAAAAAGTTCTTCCTGTTACTATTGTCATCAAAAGAACTCCTCCGAGTAGAGCAAGGGCACTTGGGGCAACTCTTCTGAGCCATCCTCCTGTGGTCAGATAGCTGTAAAGGCTTTCCAGACCTCCGAAAGGGCACAGGGCATCAACTGTGGGAGAGCCGCTCGATCCTCCTCCAAGAACCTGGTGTCTGTAACCGACCCACGACATAAAAACAAGGAACCCGATCATAACAGCCATTCTGACCCTGGAAGCCTTCATTAAGACCAACTCCTTCAGATTTTACAAATTTTGACATTATTGGTTTAGTTAGTTTGATGATAAAAGAAAAGAGATGGAAATGTCGAAAAAAATATAAAAGGGGCTGTTCCCCCTGGATATTGGAGAACAGCCCTGTTAAATACAGTTGCTACTGTTTTTTAGCCGCAGCTTCCGCTGCAACCTGCACACCCGCCGCCGCAGCCGTTTTTGAGTGCACTGTAGACAGGGACGTAGATATCAAGTATCTCCTGGATTGTGGCGTCGCAATTATCCTCAGCGCAGTTTCCAGTTTTTCCTGTAAGTGTCTTTACCATTTCAACTGTATCTGCATCATTAAGGGCTATTGCCCTTACTACATCTCTCAGGGTAAGGTCGCAGCTTTCGCAAACCATGGTGTCTCCTGATGCTTTTGTCCAGTCCATAAATAACCCTCCTGTTTTTTTGTTTTTTATGGTTCTTCCGGGGGAATATACCCCTAAGCTGTATTTCTGTCAATAGTTGATTTTACTCACATTTTTTATTCTGGCCCTTTAAAAAAGATGGGTTATCAGTATTCTTAAACCGATCAGACAGAGAAGTGCTCCTCCTCCCATTTCCATTTTTTTCCCGAGTATAACACCTAACCTGTTTCCCATGTGCACGCCCGAAATCGACAGGATAGCAGTAATTATTCCTGTTGAAACAGAAAGGAAGATAACAGGATTTCCCAGGGTACCCAGGCTTACCCCCACTGCAAGGGCATCTATGGAGGTGGCAATGGCAAGAAAAAGCAGGGTCTTGCCTGTTGTAGGATCCACGGTATAGCACTTTGTTTCCTCTCTGCTTTCGTGTATCATTCTTATCCCGATGACGAGGAGGATGATAAAGGCTATCCAGTGATCCAGACTTTTGATCATGATCAGGAATTTTTTGCCCATAAACCATCCTGCTACAGGCATAAGGGCCTGAAGGCTTCCGCATGCAGAACCCATCCTTAAGGCAGGCAACCAGGAAGTGTGTGAAATGCAGGCTCCTATGCCCAGGGACACAGCGAAGGCGTCCATTGCAAGGGCCAAAGCTGTAACAAATGTCTCGATAATGCCCAAGGGATCCCGTCTTTCCGTGTAAGATTAACAGTCCTAACTGTTTAGAAAAATACTTTAACATATTTTGAGAAGGTGAAATAATATCTGTTGAAACACTTGAAGTGTTGTTTCCGGCTGTAATATAATGAACAAGTAACGAATTGAAAGGAGGAGTTCTTATGTGCAAAAAAAAGATGTTTCTTGTGTGTGTTATCCTGGTGCTACTTTCCTTTTCCGGTTTTGCCATGGCCCATCCACCTTCTGAGGTCAGAGTGGATTATGACAGTGTAAGTGAAATCTTAGTTGTGGAGGCTTTCCATTCAGTTGGAGATCCCGTGAACCATTTCATCGAAAGTATCTTGGTCTCTGTTGACAATGAACCATACTACGAACTTGTATCGAAAAGACAGACTGACAGCTCTGCAGCAGAGGCTCTTTTTTATCTTCCCGATCTTTCTCCCGGTACTAGGGTAGAAGTTGAGGTAAAGTGCAGCCGTTTTGGCAGCAGGAAAGCTGTTCTCATAGTCGATCAGGAGTAAACTGAATGGGAAATGAGGGGATTTATTTCCCCTCATTCCGTCTAATTTTCCTGTGTCTCTGAAACTGTCAGTGAAATGTATACGAGAGGATAGTGGCCTGCGTTCTCGAGGCTGTGTCTTGTTCCTTTTTCAGTAAGTATAACGTCTCCGGCATCCACTCTCTGACTTGATGAATCCTCCGTGTACATTCCCAAGCCGTATATTATTATCTTGGCTTCTTCATGTCCCTCATGGACATGATCGGGGATGACAGTCCCTGGAGGCATTTCCACCCAGTTTATCTCGTGGAAACTGGTTCTTTCCGGGAATTCCTCTTCAGTGATAAAATCGTCCGGATTGAGAGATTTGACATTAATTCCTTCAAGTTTGCCGTATAGAGGGTGAGTCTTGAGGTTTTTCATCTGATCCTGTTTGATGATCATTTTGACAACACCTCCTCTTTTTTATGTTATCCTGTTACTCTGATGCTATTATTATACATCCGATCTTCTTTGATATACAGTTGGTTTTTCTCATCTCCGTAAACCTCATATAATATGGTCAGAGTGTACAGGAGAGCAGGGAGTTTTTTGGAGAAAGGAGTAACGCAGATGAAACCGAGGGAAGTCCATGTGGTTATCAGAGGCAGAGTCCAGGGTGTCGGTTACAGGCATTCTTTGAAAAGGCAGGCCACATGGAATAATATCAGGGGATGGGTCCGGAATCTTCCAGACGGGAGTGTTGAAGCTCTTTTCCAGGGGCAGGAAGCAGAAATTGAAAAAATACTTAAATGGTGTAAAAAAGGGCCTTCCTCAGCAGGAGTGGAAGAAGTTGAGGTAGCATGGAGGGAGCCGTCGAGGAGTTTGACCTCCTTTGAGATCGTATTCTGATGTCATTTTATAATGGTTCCCAGTTCTGTTATCAAGCTCTGGAATTAACAGGATCAGACCAGTTAAAGGCAGGTGTTGTACGATTTCCAGCTCAGAAACCCTGAAAGAGAGCCTGAGGAAAAAGGTCGAAATATTAAGTTCGGAGACCCTTGGTGCCAGGGGACTATGCTGTCTTTTCAGGACAGAGGAAAGATCGATCCTTATTGATCCCGGCATAGCTCTCGGATACAGCAGAAATGGATTGCTTCCCCACCCGGTACAGGTTGGTGCCGGAATAGCATTGCGAAAAATAATACTGAAAAGGTTTTCCTCAGCCAGTGACATAGCATTCAGCCATTACCACGGGGACCATGTTCCTCTGAAGGACGCCAATCCCTACCAGTTCTCTCTTGAAGGTCTGGGAAGCATTAACAGCAATTGCAGGGTCTGGATGAAAAGGCTGGCAAATGAAACCGCGAAGATGGTTCAGAGGGCTGAGGACATACGCATGGTTTTTGAGGGAAGAACCTTTTTCGACCATGACAGTTCTGGTGGAGATATGTCCCTTTACGGTCCTTTTTCCCACGGGCTTAAGGATAACGGACTCGGGGAAGTCATGATTACTGCCCTTTATTCAGACCTGGGGGTCCTGTGTCATGGTTCGGACATTCAGCTTTTATCTCCGGAAGGTGTCAGGTTTATCGCAAGACTGAAGCCGGCATTTTTACTCGTCGGGGGTCCTCCCCTTTACAGGAGCCACAACCGAAAGCTAATTGAAAGGCAGGCTTTTGAAAATGCACTTTCCCTGGCCAGCGTTACTGGCTTAATGGTTATTGATCACCATCTTTTCAGATCTGCAGAGGGTTACTCCTGGTTGAAAATGCTCCGGGAGAATTCAAGAGGAAATGTGATGACTTCAGCTGAATTCATGGATTTTCCTGAACATCCCCTGGAGGCAATGCGGAAAGAGTTATACCGGAATTTTGCTGTCCCTGAAGGATGGCATAACAAATATGAAAGTAAAAGAGAGGGATGTGAAGAATTCCTGGAAATGGCCAGGAACAGATATAAGTGGTTCAGGTACTGATAGTTTGAATACAGTTGGGAAAAATACAATTCACTTGTTACCCTTCGAGAAAACGTGTAAAGTAAAGCCATAAAGAACTTTTGAAAAAAATAACTATAAGGAGTCGATAATCGCATGGTGGTGAAAAATTACGTACAGGTATCGGGGAATCTTCACCTGATAAAAGGTCACATGGAAGATGAGAACCAGGTTGGCAGGTATGTTCACTTCGCGGTAAAACAGGACACTAACTGTTCTGACGGGAGGATACGCCACGATTTCCTGCTCATGCGTGCATATGATCCTGAAATTGGAGAGTGGGTAAAGAAACAGCAGGAAGGTTTGCCGGTAATAGTTGAAGGAGAAGTAAAATCATCACTTGGAAGCGGAGAGATGTACATACTGGTCAAGGACGTTAAGGCTCTCTGACATTCAGCCCTCAATTTTATCCAGGAATATTTTCAGACAGGCCCTCCTCCGGGAGGGTCTGTTTCTTTTTTTGATTTAAAGTTGACAAAAATAGTAGGGTATTATATCTTTGCATCTGAAACGAAAGAGCAGGTGGTGATATAAAGTGAAAATGTCAAACCGGACACGTTATGGAATGAGGGCAATGCTTGACCTCGCCGTTAATTATGGAGATGGGAAACCGGTCCCGGCGAGGGAGATAGCCTCAAGGAACAGAATACCTGAAAATTTCCTGGAACAGCTTATTAGAATTCTGAAAAAAGAGGCTCTTGTGGAGAGTATCAGGGGTTCCCAGGGAGGATATGTCCTCGGTAGAAAGCCCGCTGAGATCAGGGTATCAGAGATAATTAATGCTCTTGAGGGGCCCATATCTCTTGCGGATTGTCTTGAAGTCACAACATGCCGTGAATCCATGTCCTGCCCTTCAAGAAGGCTATGGTCCAGGATAAAGGACAGCATAGAGAAAGTTACTGAATCAACTACACTGGAGGATCTTGTAGCTGAGGATCTTTCAGGGAATGAAAGGGAGATAGAATCTAATGACCAGACATGTGTATCTTGATAATGCAGCCACCACAGCTGTTGCTCCTGAAGTCCTGGAGGAGATGCTTCCATTTTTCAGCGCATCCTTTGGCAATCCTTCTTCGATCTACTCATTTGCGCGCAGGAACAGGGAAGTTCTGGAAAAAGCCAGGGGAAAGGTGGCAAGGGCTCTAAATGCTTCCCCGGGGGAGATTTTTTTTACCAGCGGCGGAACCGAATCCGATAACTGGGCCCTGAAAGGAGCAGCTTTCAGAAAAGAGAATAGAGGTAGAGGTGGCCATATAATAACATCAGCCATCGAACATCATGCAGTTCTCCATTCAGCCGAATTTCTTGAAAAGATGGGCTACAGGATAACATGGCTTCCTGTTGATAAAAGAGGCATGGTGTCAGCTTCTCAGGTAGAAGATGCCATTGATGAGGATACCTTTATTGTTTCTGTTATGTTTGCAAATAACGAAATAGGAACGATTCAGCCGGTAAAAGAGATAGGTGAGGTTTGCAGAAAAAAAGGTGTACTTTTCCACACTGATGCAGTACAGGCTGCAGGACATGTACCTATTGATTTAAAGAATCTCCCGGTGGACATGCTTTCCCTCTCTGGACACAAGTTCAGGGGGCCCAAGGGTGTCGGAGCACTTTACATTAGAGGGGGAACAAAGATCGAGAACCTCATCCACGGTGGTGGACAGGAAAGAGGGAAAAGGGCCACCACAGAAAATGTCCCCGGAATCGCAGGTTTCGCCAAAGCATTGGAGCTTGCTGTAGAAAAGATGGAGAAGGAATCTGCGAGACAGGCAAAACTGCGGGACAGACTTATCTCAGAGCTGAAAGAGAGGATCCCCCGGGCAGTGCTTAATGGAGCAGAGGGTGATCTCAGGCTTCCCAACAACGTCAACATGAGTTTTATGGGAGTA
>CAZFJG010000057.1:0-9605 GCA_964519285.1 uncultured Synergistales bacterium
TGCGGTTTTGATCTCTCAAATTTTGCCTTCGCCATTGTTCTGTTATACCTCCCTACGGTTAAAAGAAATAATCTTTAATATTTTAAAACTTCTTCAGCAACATTTACAGGTACCGTCTCATAATGGTCAAACTGCATTGAGTAGGTAGCCCTGCCTGAAGTCTTGCTCCTTAATTCTGTTGCGTAACCAAACATCTCTGCCAGAGGAACATAGGCATTGATCGCTCTGGTGTTTGCCCTGACCTCCATACCTTCAACATGGCCTCTCCGTGCGGATAGATCCCCCATAACATCTCCGACATATTCTTCGGGAGTCACTACCTCTACGGACATGATCGGCTCCATGAGTACCGGACTTGCTTTTTTAAGAGCTTCCTTGAACCCCATAGATGCGGCAACGTGGAAAGCCATCTCAGAACTGTCAACCTCATGATAACTTCCATCGATCAGACGAACCTTAACTCCTATTACCGGGAAACCTCCCAGTATACCGCTTGTTAATGTTTCCTCCAGGCCTTTCTGGACTGCTGGAATATAATCCTTGGGTATAGAACCACCGACAATACGGTTTTCAAACTCAAAACCTTTGCCATCTTCGGTTCTTTCTAGTTCAAGAACCACATGTCCATACTGTCCACGTCCTCCACTCTGTCGAACAAACTTCCCCTCTGCGGTTGCCGGTTTTGTTATAGCCTCCCTATAAGCAACCTGGGGACGACCAACTCTGACCTCTACGTTAAATTCGCGCTTAAGCCTGTCGACGATTATCTCCAGATGCAATTCTCCCATTCCGGATATGATAGTCTGTCCAGTTTCCTCGTCGGATTTTACGATAAAAGTGGGATCTTCCTCTGCCAGTGCGGAAAGTCCCTTTGTCAATTTAAGCTTGTCAGCCTTGGTCATGGGTTCCACAGAGAGAGAGATAACTGGTTCGGGAAACTCAAGGTTTTCAAGAATAACCCTTGAATCTTCTGCGGAAAGAGTATCGCCTGTCCTGGTGTTTTTCAATCCTGGAAGAGCAACAATCATTCCTGCTGATGCCGTATCAAGAGCTTCCCTTTTATCTGCATGCATGCGAAGGATCCTGCCTATACGTTCCTTGTTGTTTGTCACAGGATTATAGACAGTATCACCCTTGTTGATAGTTCCAGAATAGATCCTGGTATAAACGAGTCTTCCAACAAAGGGATCTACAGCGATCTTAAAAGCCAGAGCAGAAAGAGGTCCAGCCGGATCCGGCCTTCTCTCTATTGACTCTCCGGTATCAGCAGATATACCCATAACGGGAGGCATCTCCAGTGGACTTGGCAGATAATCTATTATCGAGTCAAGAAGGGGCTGAACTCCCTTATTCTTAAAGGCCGAACCACATAAAACAGGTACGACATCAAGAGCAATGGTATGTCTCCTTATTGACTTTTTAAGAAGATCTTCAGAAACTTCTTTGCCCTCAAGATATAATTCCATTATTTCTTCGTCAAAATCCGAAAGGGTCTCTATAATGTTCTCTCTTGCAGAAGATGCTTCCTCAGCATATTCCGAAGGTATCTCTCCTACCACTCGTTCATTACCAAGTCCATCAGAATAGGTTATGGCCTTCTGCTTTATAAGATCGATTATTCCTGCAAAAATATCCTCGGATCCTATAGGAAGCTGAAGAGGAAGCGGAACAGCACCAAGCTTTTCGCGTATTCCGTTAACTACTGCGCTGAAATCAGCTCCAACCCTATCCATTTTATTAACAAAGGCAACCCGTGGCACTCTGTATTTGTCTGCCTGTCGCCAGACTGTCTCAGACTGGGGCTCAACTCCGCCAACAGCACAGAAAAGCGAAACCACTCCATCCAGCACCCGCATGGAACGCTCTACTTCTACAGTAAAGTCCACGTGTCCGGGTGTATCAATTATATTGATGGCATGATCTTCCCAAATACATGTTGTAGCAGCAGAGGTAATGGTTATTCCTCTTTCTTTCTCCTGCTCCATCCAGTCCATAACTGCCGCACCCTCGTGGGTTTCTCCAATTTTATAGCTTCTGCCTGTATAAAAAAGGATCCTTTCCGTTGTCGTTGTCTTACCGGCATCGATATGTGCAGCTATTCCGATATTTCTTGTTTTTTTTAGATCTTTTATTTCCATTTATTTCACCACCTGCAAGATGGAAGACAAAGCGAGCATAAAAACTACCATCTATAATGCGCAAACGCCCTGTTTGCTTCAGCCATCTTGTGAGTATCTTCCTTCCTCTTGACCGATGCACCTTCTCCACGATAAGCATCGATCATTTCCCTGGCGAGTCTTTCACTCATGGGCATTCCCTTTTTACTCCTGGAATACTGAAGTATCCACCTTATAGCCAGAACCTGGGCTCTTTCCGGCTCGACCTCGACAGGAACCTGATAAGTTGCACCTCCTACACGCCTTGGGCGAACTTCCACAAGAGGCTTCACATTTTCAAGCGCCTTTTCATAAACATCAAAGGGATCAGTATTCAAACGCTCTGCAGCCATATCAAGCGCATTATACATAACAGTCTCGGCGATACTTCTTTTGCCATTTATCATTATACCGTTAATGAACTTTGCCAGAGATTTGCTGTTGAACCTGTTATCATGGGATATTTCCCTTTTGCGTAAATGCCCCTTTCGCGGCATGGTTATATTCCTCCCTTAATTTCCACTATTTTGGCCTTCTTGTACCGTATTTGGAACGGCCTCTCTTTCGGTTTTCCACTCCGCCACAGTCAAGAGTACCCCTGACTATGTGATACCTGACTCCCGGAAGGTCCTTGACACGTCCTCCCCTTACAAGTACAACAGAGTGTTCCTGAAGATTATGGCCGACGCCGGGAATATAGGACGTTACCTCAATTCCATTCGTCAATCTTATCCTGGCAACCTTCCTCAAAGCTGAGTTGGGTTTTTTGGGTGTAACTGTATAAACCCTTGTGCAAACTCCCCTTCTCGCCGGGTTAGCCTGAAGTGCCGGTGCATCACTTTTTGGTTTTTTGGCTTTCCTGCCATTTTTCACTAACTGATTAATTGTCGGCACGAAGCTTCCTCCTTCCAGATATTCGTTTAAACTGTATTATTTCCAATTTTTGAGGCCCGCGACTGACGCGGGCCTTGATATAGCACACGCTCTTCCAAGATATATACGGGATTCTACAAATTCTACTTCTATTCCCTGCTTCTCTGCCTCAGCAATAAGTTCATTTATCTCGCGGAGTGCAGCATCTTTTGCGACAAACAGTTTTTGCAATCTTTTTTCAAAGAGTTCCCTTTTTACCGAATTGAATCCGGCAGTCCTCAGAGCTGACGCCAATTCATTCAAAGGCACAACTATACCTCCTGTGCAAAAGGCACCGAGTGATAATAACAAAACTGAAGACAAGGTGTCAAGGCTTTTCGAACTTTATTTACCAGTTCTCTGGAGTTAACCCACTAAAAAAACACAAATCTTTATCTGGAACTACTCTTCCCGCATTACATCCAATACTGGCTCAGCCTCTGCTTCACTACGACGAACTACTTTAACATCAGCTTCCCTGAAATCTTTTACACCTGTTCCTGCAGGTATAAGGTGACCTATAATTACATTTTCTTTGAGACCTTTAAGGTCATCTGTCTGTCCTTTTACGGCTGCTCCTGCAAGGACCTGCGCTGTCTGCTGGAAAGATGCAGCACTCAGGAAACTATCTGTTGCAAGTGCTGCTTTTGTAATTCCGTGAACAAAGGGCTTGCATTCAGGACCTATTCTGAGTTTTCTCATAAACGTAACTCTCTGAATAAGCCTTTTCCCTTCAGAATGAGCGTATATGTGTCTGAGCACCATGTTCTCACAACCCGCTTCAGCCAGTTTCTCCAGTATTTCCCTGTTGATCTCCTGACCAGACTCAGCAACAATGTTACCTTCTCTGTCCGTTACAGGATCAAGGATCACCTTGCCGTAAACTGCCTCTGAAAGATAATCTGCAATGAGTTTTTCCCTTGTTATTATCTCTCCGTCGATCTCTACAGCAGTATATTCTCCTTCTATAATACTGCGGACTACCTTCCCATCTACCATGTGGTTTACTTCATCAACAGCGTTTCCTTCACTGTCAATGGCCTGGGAAAGTGGCTTGCCCCATATCTGGTTTATAAGTCTTTCCTGAAGAGCATCGGGTACGTGAACCTCTTCAAAATGCTTCCATATCTTTATTGATGGTATATGGTATTCCTTAAGCAGTTCCATCGTTTCCGATGAAATGAGCGTATCCGCCTTTGCAGCTACTTCTCCTTCTGCAACGATATCTTCTGCAAGATATGCATTGTCAACAAGTTTTTCAAGGGCCTCTACATCCCTGACCAGAACCGGCCTTGGCCCATCAGATGTAATGATAGCTATCTGTCCGTGTGTAAGGGGAACTCCGGAACTAACTACTTTGTTGTCTGAACTTTCATGGTCATAGATAAGCTCCATTCCTTCGAGCTGCTTCCTGAAGGTGGCTTCCCCTATTACTACATCAAGTGGGCCCTCATCGTCCTTGACAGTAACCTCATGCATCATGGACCCAGGTTTCAGTATTCTACGAATAGTCTTCTCGTCAAGTACAGTCCCATCCTCAAAGCTGCCTCCATCTCCACCCTTGGCTGCTCTTGCAGACTGAAGGACCTTTCCGGAGAAGATCTCTACTGCTTCCTGAATGTTCTCCTCATTTTCCTGTTGTATCTGTCTTTTTTCTTCCTCTATTTCATCGCTCCACACGAGCTGACCTGCGACAAGAGAGGTATCACCTTCGTCAACAACTCTCAGGCGGTTGACAGGTGCAACTTTCCTGAGTATGACCTCGATATGCTTGTTATTTATGGCAACACCCTGGGACATGTAAACGCTCTGTATCTCATCCACGAGCATCTTCTGGACTTCAACTATTCCGTCAACCTCGAGAAGCTGCTGAGGATCTACATAACCTTCTGTCAGCCTGGTCATCCTGGTTACTTCCTGACCTTCTTCGACAAGAAGGTTCTGTGATGTGGGAATGTTGTATGTTACTTTCCGGTCCTGCCCATCTTCATCGGATGTGATAATGACCTTTCTCTTTCCTTCCATCTCGCGGATCTCATGGACTTTTCCATTGAGACCAGCAAGATAAGCCACCTTCTTGGGCCTTCTTGCCTCAAAAAGCTGCTCTATCCTGGGAAGACCCTGGGTTATGTCCTCCCCCGTGAGTCTAACTCCGCCAGTATGAAAGGTCCTCATTGTGAGCTGGGTTCCCGGCTCCCCTATGGACTGGGCCGCAACAACGCCAACTGCCTCTCCAACGGCAACCTGCCCCCTGGTTGCCAGGTCCATGCCGTAACATTTCTGACAAACACCGTGCTTGAGCTCACATGTCATGGGACTTCTCACCCAGACCTCGTCGATCCCGGCTTCCTCTATCTTTGCTGCCATCTGGGAGGTCAGATATTCCCCTGCAGGAACGAGAACCTCTCCGGTAACAGGATGTGTTACATCGTTAAGAACGGTTCTTCCTACGATTCTTTCACGGATCGGAATCATTATCTTGTCGTCCTGGCTGAGTGCTGTTATTTTTACTCCTTTTTCTGTACCACAGTCCGAATCAGTTACAATAATGTCCTGAGAGACATCAACAAGCCTTCTTGTCAGATATCCTGATTTTGCAGTTCTAAGGGCAGTATCTGCAAGCCCCTTTCTGGCTCCGTGAGTAGATATGAAATACTCGAGCATGTTAAGCCCCTCACGGAAATTGGCCGTTATGGGATAATCGATTATCCTTCCTGATGGGTCGGACATCAATCCCCTGATGCCTGCCATCTGTGCAACCTGGCTCTTGCTTCCCCTTGCTCCGGACTCTATCATCTGCTTAACTGGATTGCTCATACTCATGTTGTTAACTATATTATCGGCTATTTCACGAGAGGCCTCTGACCAGAGATTTTCTTTTTCTCTCAGGTATTCATCCTCAGTTAGAATACCCATATCGAACTGTGATTTCAGCTCATCCTCTGTTTCAAGGGTATCATCTGTTATCTGGGTTTTCTGAGGCGGTATGATAACTGATTGCACTCCAAGGCTGAGCCCACTGACAGTTGACCAGTGATAACCAAGATGTTTAATGGCATCCAGCATTTCCACTATGCTCTTCCTGTCTATGGTGTCATAGGCCTCGTCTATCAGTTTGCCAACGTCCTTTTTCTTAAGCTGTTTGTTAATGAACCTTAGTTTCTTATGAAGGTTGCTGTTGAATACTATCCTGCCTATGCTAGTCTCGATCCATTTACCCTCTGTGTCGCAGTTCCAGGACTCTTTATTCCTGAGGTATACCCTTGACTGGATGTTGAGACCTCCATGGTCATATGCTGAAAGGGCATCCTCTATACTGAGGAAATATCTTCCGTCTCCCTCGAGCCCTTCTTTCATAGCTGTAAGGTAATAAATACCCAATACAATATCCTGGGTAGGAGTTACCACAGGCTTGCCGCTGGCCGGAGAAAGAAGGTTGGCTGCAGATAGCATCAACATCCTGGCCTCGGCCTGTGCCTCAATAGAGAGTGGAACGTGAACTGCCATCTGATCTCCATCGAAGTCGGCATTAAAGGCTGAACACACCATAGGATGAAGCCTTATAGCCTTTCCTTCCATGAGTACTGGTTCGAAGGCCTGGATTCCCAGTCGATGCAGGGTAGGCGCTCTGTTGAGCATTACTGGATGATCACGGATGATCTCCTCAAGGATACCCCAGATCTCTTCTCTTCCTCGCTCGATGAGCCTTTTAGCACTTTTCACGTTTGGAGCAAGCCCCTGCTCCACGAGCTGCCTTATGACGAAAGGCTTGAACAGTTCAAGGGCCATCTGCTTTGGAAGCCCGCACTGGTAGATCTTTAACTCAGGACCTATTACTATAACCGACCTGCCGGAATAATCCACACGCTTACCGAGAAGATTCTGACGGAAACGTCCCTTCTTTCCCCTCAGAAGGTCGGTAAGGCTCTTAAGAGGCCTGTTACCGGCTCCTAGAACCGCCTTGCCCATCCTGCCATTATCTATGAGAGCATCCACCGACTCCTGGAGCATTCTTTTTTCGTTTCGGATAATGATCTCGGGAGCACGAAGCTCCTGCAGCTTTCTAAGCCTGTTGTTACGATTTATTACCCTTCTGTAGAGATCGTTCAGATCTGATGTTGCAAAACGTCCGCCATCAAGCTGGACCATTGGCCTGAGATCCGGCGGAATGACTGGAAGGACCTCAAGGACCATGCTCCTGGGACTGAAAGCACTGTGCCTGAAGTCCTCTGCAACCTGAAGTCTCTTGATTATCTTTCTTTTCTTCTGACCGGTTGTCTCTGAGAGTTCTTCCCTCAATGCAGAGGCAAGAAAATCAAGGTCTATCTCGTCAAGCAGTTCCTGCACTCCCTCCGCTCCGATACCTGCCTTGAACTTCTTATCATAGGCAGAACAGAGCTCCTGTTCCCGCTCAAGAATGATCTGGGCCTGCTCAAAAGCGGAATTGGAGGGTTCATTCACTATATAACAGGGATCCTCTATGGTTATAGTCTCAAGTTGTGCCATGAACCTTCCGGGATATTTTTCATGGAAAAGCTGGAATTCACTCGTTGATATGATGTCTCCCTTGGAAAAGGGCAAATGGGCAGCTGCTGTAACAACAAAGGCTTCCTGTTTACCGACGTTACCGCGCTCAGCTTCTATATCCATGCCAAGATCCCGAAGTCTCTGGAGTTCAGACTGGGCTATAAAATCCTCTTCTCCGTGTTTAAGGTTCTCAGGAGCTTTCTTAATAACGAATGCAGGTTCTACGCGAAATACGGACTCTCCGTAATCTGTCTTGTAACGGGCTACCTGGCTGGCCTTAAGGACATCCCCCTCGTTGAGAGGCAAATCATCTACGCTGACTATACGGTAGGCTTCTTCAGCCCTTACCTTGGAATCGTAATGGGAGTGGATCCTGAGCTCGCTCTCTGAGATTATTGTACCTCTTTTCAGCAGATCAGGACGCTTGCCCTCCATTACTACCTTGTATGCCACTTCACGTCGTCTTGTGGGTGCAAAATACACAACTTTTTCGAGATCCTTGGTGCTTGTACCAAGAAGGAGGCTGAGTCTGCTCGGGATGCCTCGAAGATACCAAATATGAACCACTGGAGCTGCCAGCTCTATATGGCCCATTCGCTCCCTGCGTACCCTGTTGTCTGTTACCTCTACACCACATCTGTCACAAACTACACCCTTGAACTTGGGCCCGCTTCTTTTATATTTTCCACAGGCACACTCATAACTCTTGGTAGGGCCGAATATTCGTTCGCAGAACAATCCGTCCTTTTCTGGACGAAGAGTTCTGTAATTAATAGTCTCGGGCTTTTTAACCTCACCACTCGAGAGCTCCCTTATCCTCTCAGGGCTGGCGAGCTTTATCTTTACTCCCTTGATCTCTCGACCTGCCATCTATTGTTCAACCTCCTCTGAAGTATCCTCTTTGTTTTCACTAATGCCGGACTCGGATAGTTTTTTTCCCTCTACCGAAATTTCTTTTCCCTCGTTATTAGTAATTGATCCAGAGGTAGAGTGCTCTTTCTTTCCATTACCATCAGGTCCAAATATCATTTCCTCTGTAACCCTGTCCCCGGATTTCTGCTGAGGAGGTAAAGTTTCTGCTTCCGGTTTGGCTGCAGAAGACCTGGCAGTGAAAACCGTGGAATCCTCTTCATCTTCGATAACAAGCTCTCCCCTGCTTCCATCACTGTAATCGATTTCTACATCGAGCCCGAGACCCTGGAGTTCTTTCACAAGAACCCTGAAACTCTCCGGAGTTCCAGGCCTGGTGAGATTCTGTCCCTTAACAATACGTTCGTAGGTTTTGAGACGTCCTCTAATGTCATCAGATTTAACTGTTAACATCTCCTGAAGAATGTTGGCTGCTCCGTATCCTTCGAGTGCCCAGACTTCCATTTCTCCAAATCGCTGTCCTCCGAACTGTGCCTTTCCTCCAAGGGGCTGCTGGGTTATAAGACTGTAAGGTCCTATTGACCTGGCATGTATCTTGTCATCCACGAGGTGAATAAGCTTCAGCATGTACATATACCCTACAGTGACCTTGTTCTCAAAGGGTTCTCCTGTACGTCCATCAAAGAGGGATATCATTCCGTCCGGTTCAAGATCTGTGTACTTGTTATTTCGAACCTGGTTCAAAAGATCTACGATCTCCTCTTCCTTTGCTCCTTCGAAAACCGGAGTAGCAATAAAAGAGTCTGTGTTGACTGCGGCAAAACCTGTAATGCTTTCAAGAACCTGCCCGAGGTTCATCCGGCTTGGTACACCAAGTGGATTCAATACCACATCAACAGGGGTACCATCCGGAAGGTAAGGCATATCCTCTACAGGCATTATTCGGGAAACTACTCCCTTATTACCGTGTCTTCCTGCCATTTTGTCACCGACGGTGATCTTTCTGAGCTGTGCGACATATATTTTTACGACCATGTTGACACCAGGACTCATGGCATCTCCATTTTCTTCTCTGGTCAGGGTCTTTACAGAAACGATCTTTCCCCTTGCCCCGTGAGGAACTCTTAGAGATGTATCTCT
>CAZFJG010000058.1:0-9567 GCA_964519285.1 uncultured Synergistales bacterium
TCATATATGATATATTTCAAATTATATCAGACCTGTTCTATATTTTCACCGAATACTCTAATATATACTAACTTTTCAAGGTCAGCATCTTACAGTACTAAGACTATTATTGCAACAGGAATAACATCTTAATAGTTCTGGAAGTTATAGAAATTTAACCATAAAGTTAAGGAAAGGCGGTGATTTAATGATGGACAAACCAAATCAGGCAATTCTATGGCAAAAGGATCATCTTCTTGAGATGGCGGAAAAAGGACAGGACATGAATAACCCTGAAAAGGGTATTGCCCTTACCTTTCTGGCCCATACCGATAACGCAAGCGTCAACTTGGTTGAGCTCAAAAAAGGCATTGCTCCCCATGCTCACACGGAACATTATGAGGTCATAGTTGTGATGGAAGGCAGGGGTGAAGCAGTTGTAGACGGCAAGATAAAGCATTTTGTGTCTGGAGATGTTTTTTCTGTCTAAAGGGTACCTATCACGGTTTCAATTCCAGGGTTAAGCTCTTTTCCGTCTAAATGCCTTTCTTTGACACCGATAATCCGGACAGGGTGTTTGAGGGATAATAAAACACTTTGAATCCTGTCCTGTAGCTCTCCTTTGAGTTGTGAAGAGCCTTATCAGTCCTTACAAAGGGATCTTCAGGGCCCGGTATCCTCAATTGTATCCGAAAGTATTTTGTATCCTTCTTTTTTCATTTTTTCGATAATATCTCTTCTCCGTAAAACTTCATTTCTGTCGTCCAGGCCAGTCTCGCAAAACTCACCAGAGATTCTCAGCCCGATGTGGTTGCACATATGCCGAAAAGATGAAAGGAGACCTTTAAAGATTTTCTGTTCAGAGTCGGCTCCACAGCATACAAGCACAGCATTTTTCCCTGCAAGGAGTGAAAGGGCTTTTCCCGATGTATAAAGATATAGTCTGTCTATAACGCGTTTTATCTGGGTACTCCAGAAAAACCAGTAAGGAGGGGATACGAAGATAAGGATATCTGCTCTTGTTATAGAACTGTAGATCTGTTCCATATCGTCATTGATCATACAGGGATTTCCGTTGCTCCAGCATTTTCTGCAGCTTACACAGTCTCCAATATTCATGTCTGATACAAAGAACCAGTCCAGTTCCGTATTTTCAGGAAAGAAAGCAAAGCTTTTGCCAGGGTCTCTGAATTGCCTCCTTTTCGCGGGTTTCCTGATATGACAGAAATATGTTTCATTTCTCTTTCCCCTTTCTTTTTATCGTTACTGTTTTTCCCTTTAAATGTCTGTGAGATTCAATAAAGTGGAGTATTTCAGAAGCCTCCTCGCACAGTTTGTCTACATCAACTCCGGCCCTGTCTGGTCTGGAGCTTTCAAGCAGAAGGATCCCGCTTTTAAATAGACTCTTTGCTCCTCTGGCATTGCTGTTTTTCAAATGGTAAAGTGCAACTGCTATCTGAAGTATTCCCTGGTAAAAGGATCTTCTGCTGTTCATTCCATGTCCCCAGAGGTACTCCATTACGTTGTGGCATTCATAGTATTTTCCCGAGTTGAACAGTTTTATTCCATGTTCAAAGATTTCCTTTTCTTTTGCTGCTGACAGAGTGATATCATCAGGATTCTGCCATGTTTCATTCATTTTCCGGAGGAAGCTCCTTTTCTTTGGTCCGGGGGTAAACTTCTGGAATTATTATGGTTTGCCCGCCGGAGTTGTTATAGAAAAAACCCTGCATGAGGAAGGCATCTTTGTTAGGCCCTTTTTTCCTCTGGTAATAGGACCTGAGTCTGTTAATTATTACAAATCCGGTTTTTATGTAAAGGTCAATGGCTTGTGTATTTTCAACTTCAACCTGCAATACGGCTTTAAGACAACCTCTTTCCAGGCCTTCCTGTAGCATGTATCCAAGAAGAAGTGAACCGATTCCTTTTCTGCGGAATAGAGGATCCACGGCGAGATTGTCCAGATGAAGGACAGAGTCCTTTATTCTGCAGGTTCCGTAACCTGCGAGTTTTCCCTTTATGAAAACTCCAGGGAAAAAATACTTATTAATACAATGACGTATAAAAAAGGAGTTCCACGGATCCTGTCCAAAGCATTCTTTTTCCATGACAGCAATGGCCGGTTCATCTATTTCCGTACATTGCCTGAGGACAAGTACGCCTTCTACAGTGGGATATATATGCCTGTGTTCCATCTCTCCAGGTTTCTCCCCTTAAAGACCGCTTCCTTTGCAGGAAGGTTTCACAGATGGTGTTTTCTTCAGTTTATATTTCTGCCGCCAGCCTTGACCAGCCAGAAAGCACCTCCTGCTGCTGTTACCGGAACTGTCAGAAGCAGGCCTGCAGTTCCAGCTATTCCCCGTAGTATCTCCGCTGCGATGGCTGGATCGTTGAGTACACTCCACAAAACCGGTTGAGAGTCCGCTATGAGAAGGGAAATAATAAGAGAGCTGCCAAAGTAGGCCAGTATAAGTGTATTTATCATGCTTCCGAGAATATCCCTGCCCACGTTCAATCCGGTTCTCATAAGGCGAAGAGTCCCGATCTCTGGATCATATTCGTGTAGTTCTCCCATGGCGGATGTTATGGATATGGAAACATCAAGTACTGCGCCAATGGCTCCAATTATCACAGATGCAAGAAGAATTCCCTGCATGTTCATTCCGGGAAATGAGCTCGCGAGAATATTTCCGCCCTCTGCTGCAACTCCTGCCAGGTTCCACAGGGATACTGCCGCCCATCCTATGGTTGAAGCTGCTACTGCGCCCCCAAGGGATCCGAAAATAGCGGCAGGCCAGTACCGAACCTTTCTCATGACAAGCATAACAGTTAACCCGGCTATTCCTCCAGTGCTTAATATGGCTACAAGAAGGGGAGAAGTTCCGGAAAGTATCGTGGGCAGTGACCATTTGCCCAGAAGGAAGAGAGAAAGGACAAGTCCTGCAAGAGCTCTTGTTCCCGAGATCCCGGCTCCGAGGCATAAAATGCTCGCAAATCCGGATATAAAAGCTATAACCATGGGGAATCTAAAGGAATCACTGATAGAGAACATTTCGTGTCCATCTTGAAAGCGGTCAACTGAAAGTATATATTCCTTACCCTTGGACAAACTCAGTCTGCTGTCTTTGAGATGTTCCACCTGAACAGGAAAAGTGTTCCCTTTTTGCTCCCCAGTGTGAAAGGTCAGAATAAGGGTATATTTTATTGTCCGCCACTCGGGATCGGAGAGAGTCTCTTTTTCCAGATCATCTAACTGTCTGTAATTCTCCAGGGATACTATCCAGGCATCATTATAATCCCAGCCTGAGATCACGTATTTTCTTGCTGCCCAGTAAGAGGCAGTGGCTATTAAAAGGGATATCAGCAGAAAGATCACATATCTGGCTATTCTTCTTTTCATTTCCTTATCAGTCCTTGTATGGATAATCGCAGGGTCTTTATCATGCATTAAAGTTTTCCCGATTTCAGGAACCATGATCATCTACCGGTATTGTAGCATAGCCTTTTTTGCTTATTGTTGACGGATTACCTTCAGGGGGTAGAATATCTTTATATTTTAATCCAGGGAAGGATTCCCTTTCCTGAAGATCAGTACGAACCCTGGAGGTTATGAAATGAAGGCGGATCCTCAAAACACTGAAAAACTGCTGGAGAAACTGGCAGAATACAACAGCTCACCAGGACAGGGGCTGACAAGGGGTAGCTATTCAAAAGAATACAAAGAGGCAGTTCAGGCTCTCGTGGAAATAATGGAAGATCTCGACCTGAAGGTTTCTATGGATGAGATCGGCAATATTGCTGGAAGAAGAGAGGGCAGGTCTCCGGACCTGCCTGCTGTTTGTGTAGGCTCTCACCTCGATTCTGTGAGAAATGGAGGTATCTACGATGGGCCAGGAGGAGTTGTAACAGGTCTTGAAGTTGCAAGAATAATAAAGGAAGAAGGAATAGCTAACGATCATCCCTTTCAGGTAATGTGTTTCGTTGAAGAAGAGGGGACATCCCTTCAGTCAGGTCTTCTGGGAAGCAGTTGGTTTACTGGTGAAGTATCGGAAGATCAGGTCTATGGGTTAAAATACGAGAATTCCAGAAGTGCCAAGGAAGTGGTCGAAGCCTTCAGGAATGAGTTTGCCAATATTCCTTTATTTGGCGAGTCTGGTTCCAATCCCTCGAATATCGGTGCTTTTTTCGAAGTCCACATAGAACAGGGACCTGTACTCGAAAAGAATGACATGAAACTTGGTATAGTGACATCCATAGCGGGAACTTCCACCATTGAGGTTACCGTAAAGGGGAGGGCAGACCATGCGGGCAGTACTCCCATGGATCTGAGGGCAGATCCCTTTCAGGTTGTTGCGAGAACCTCCGACCGGATGTTCTCCTACGCAAGGAACATTCCCCGTACGGTTGCCACTGTTGGAAAGCTTGAGATCCCCGGAGGGTCTTCCAACAGGATTCCCGAAAGGGTATGGTTCACCATGGATCTTCGTTCCGCAGATCCTGAAGTAATGGATTCTCTGATACCGGAGGCCGAGAGAATACTGAAAGAGGAGACAGCTTTAAATGGAACAGAGGCAAGGGTGGTTACCTGTCATTTTGTTTCTCCCGTTGCCCTTGATCCAAAACTCGGGAACATCCTTCGCGTACATGCTTCGGATATTACCCGAACAATGGATATAACCAGTGGTGCTGCCCATGATACCCTCGTTATGGCAAGGCATTATCCTTCAGCTATGCTCTTTGTTCCATGTGAGGGAGGTCGAAGCCATTGCCCGGAGGAAAAGGCCGATCCGGAGGATTTTGCCCTTGCTGCAGAAGTGTTGTACCGATCTTTCCTTGAGATGGATGATTCGAGGTAAGAAGATCTTCCAGAACTGAGTAATAAATCCCTGCGACTGTCTGGTTAAATTCTGGAACAGAAAGGCAGTATCGGGAAATTACAGGACATCTATTCCTTCAGAAAGCTGGTTACCATGTCTACGAAAAGGTCGGGATACTGGTAAAGCATACCGTGTCCTCCTCCTTTTACTGTTTTCAGGGAAGAGTTTTCTATCATTTCGGCAAGGAGCCTGGAGTTTTCTGGAGGAATAACAATATCTTCGTCTCCTGTTATTACCAGAGTTCTGTTCCTTATTTCACTGAGCCTGTTGTATGACCCCGGCCATTCCTTGATGGCCTTTATCTGCTTTCTAACGGCAGGCAGGTTTTTCAGATATACTGACATGGGTCTGGATATAAAACCTCTTGCAAAGGAAGGATTTTCCTCAAGCCACCAGGAAGGGACCATTAGCTGAAGTGCGAATTCTGTAAGTTTTTTGGGAGAGCTTTCGGTGTCAAAAAGCTTTTTCAGTATTTCTGCCGGTGCAGGTATGGCTTCCTTTCCTCCACAGGAACTGCCGTACAGGACAAGCCTGTCAACTCTCTCTGGGTTTCGAAGGACCAGTTCCTGTGCGACAAAACTTCCCATGGACCATCCAAGGACATGGGCCCTGTCTATTGCCAGGGCATTCATTAGCTCAAGGGCATCTCGAGCAAATTCCTCCATCGAAAAAGGAGCAGAACCGGAAGAGGTCTCTCCCATACCACGATTGTTGTATGCTATGACCCTAAAAGAGGATGAGAGATTTCTCAGGTTGTTCAACACCCAGTATTCTATAATCCCTGCCATGCCCATTATCATGAGCAGTGGAGGTCCGCTGCCTATGTCGATATAACTTGTTTCAATATCCCTGGTATTGATCTTTTGCATTTTCATGGTCATCTATCTATAACCCTTATCTCATGATCAACCATTTTAAGACGAAGGTTCTTTTCCCATTCCTTTCGTTCTACAGGAAAATCCTCCCTGAAATGAACTCCCCGACTTTCCTCCCGGGCCAGCGCAGCCCTTGAAACAGCCTCAGCAGAATCCAGCATTCCCCTGACCTCAAGTGCAGCCAGAAGTTCCAGGGAGTTTTCGAAGGACAGTTCTGAACTCTGCTGTTCAAGTTCCTGAAGGCTGTCCAGGGTTTCTCTGATGGACAAGGCTGTTCTGACCGGACCAAGCCCTTTCTGCACTGCTTTTTTGATATTTTTCTTTATCTCTGTGGGCGATATTCTGCCTTTTTTCATATTCGAGATCATTTCGTCAGTTCTTGAAGGTTCAAAGTCTGGTGAAGTCTCGCCAGTTTTCGAGATGACAGTTTCTCCTGCAATAAGACCGAAAGCAACAATGTTTGTGAGGGCGTTTCCTCCTATCCTGCTGGCTCCGTCAACTCCGCCGGTCACCTCTCCACATGCAAAGAGACCTTCGATATCGGTACAGCAGGAAGTGTCGATCTCCAATCCTCCGGTCATATAATGTTCTATTGGACTGACGTTAACGGGGCCATATTCCCAGGGATCGACATTTGCCGGATAGAAAGGTCTCATCTCGGCAAGAGGAGGCCGGCCCCATTTCTCAGGAGGGAATTTTTCGAGGTGAAGCAGTGCTTTTCCTCCTTTTTTAAGATGTTTTGCCATAAAGATAGAGGCCCTGTCCCTTGCGTAATAGTTTGCTTCAAGTCCGTCTTTCAGTCCCCAGGATCTTATGGCTTCAAGGAGGAATTCATTGTCTCTTTCGTCTGTAAGGGGGACCTTGTCAATTATCTGCAGATCTATCATCCAGTTGGTGAAACTCTCTTCATTCCATCCAAGTGGGTAGAACTGGACAAATTCCATGTCCCGCAGGGTAGCACCAGCACGCAATGCTAAAGAATAGCCGTCTCCTGTTATTCTCGAGGGATTGTCGGTTCTGTTATAGATCTGTCCTGCTCCTCCGGTTGCAAGTATAACCCCCGATGCTCCCAGACCGAAAGTCCTGCCTGTTTTCCAGTTTATACATTCAACTCCAGAAACTTTGCCCTGGTTGATTTTCAGTTTGGTAACAACAGTTTCGTCAAGAAAAGAAACACCTTTGTCACGGCCTGTACGATAGAGCTCCTGAACCATTCCGTAACCAGCCATAAAGGGGTTAGATGCGCTTGCCCTGACGGAGGCATGTCCCGAGTCGTCAAGTTTCAGGGTTATTCCCCATGACTGAAGGGTTTTCATTGACTGCAGTGCTTTTTCGGAAAAAGTCTGTACCAGCCTGATATCGTTGACGTTCCTTCCTGTTTTCATGGTTTTTGAGCTGTGCCTTTCCGGTGTTACATTGCCGTAGCCGAGAGTAAAGATTCCTCCTGCATAGGCAGTACATGTTCCTGTACCCATGGCGGTCTTGCTTATGACCGTCACTTCAGCTCCTGCCATTCTTGCTGCTATGGCTGCTGTCAGACCTGCACCGCCTGCTCCGATAACTATGATCTTTTTAGACATGGGATCTTTCCTCCTCGTCTTTTATAAAAACATCTTCTGGAATAAATTCGGTAAATTCCGACAGAGCTCTTCTGTAGTTACCGTCTCTTCCTTTTAAGGGTAGAGCATGTATAAGGGAATTAAGAATGGCTTCCTCGGTGGATTCTGTAACTGCAAGAAAAAAAGGATCTATCATCTCCTCGTTGATGATATTTATCGGAATCAGGGGTTCTTCGTTGAAATGATCGATCCTGTTGGCAGTCGTGAAAGCAATTGAGATCTCCCCGCTTCCGTTTTCGATATAGGAACCGGTCCTGTTGATACCAACTGAAGCTCTTTTGCAGAGTCTTTTCAGTTGCCGTGATGACATGGGAGCATCAGTGGCCAGGATGACCGCTATGGACCCTTTGCCGTCTTCTTCATCATCCATAGGAGGAGCGATTTTGTATGTTGATTCTCCGACTTTAGATCTTCCAATAACAAGGTCCTTCATCTGACCGAAATTGGACAGGACAAGTGAACCAACTGTAAAGGTCTTTCCCTGGATCTCAACTATCCGTGAAGAGCTTCCTATGCCGCCTTTAAGTTTGTAGCAGGACATTCCCCTGCCGGCTCCCACGTCTCCCTGGGCAAAGAGTACAGAAGCATCTTCGATGGCTTTTTTGACGTGATACGGTTTTACATGAAAAGCCCGAATATCATTGAGAAAGGAGTCGTTGCATTCACAGACCACAGGATTTACAGTTCCTGAAGTTCTTCCGATTTCCGGATTGTGCTCAAGGGTGTACTCCACAAGGCCACGGAAGGCGTCTCCTGCACTCAGGGTGTTAGTCATGATTATTGGGGCTTCCAGTGTGCCCAGTTCATCTATCTGGATAGTTCCAGTGGATTTTCCGAAACCGTTAATTACATGACACGCTGCCATTACCTTGTCTCTGAACAGATTCCCCTGGTGAGGTAATACCGCTGTTACTCCTGTCCTGGCTGTACCCTCGTCAAGAGTAACATGTCCTGCTGTTACTCCCTTCACGTCCGATATCAGATTCCTGTTACCGGTTTTCAGGGTTCCTATACTGAAAATCCTTCGGGAAAGATCTTTTTTCCTTTTCATATTCTTCACCATCCATGGCCAGCTCATTTACTTCTTTGGAAGCTATTAAATCATATTTGGAACATTTTGGGAAAATTTGTTGTACCCATGCTTTACGGTTATTATTAACAGGAAATCAAAACAAGGGAGTGCCGTTATGAATACTGTGAAAAAAGCCCTCTATTTTTTCTGTATGAAAGAGCCTTATCATTATGTCGGAAGGGATGTTTTCGAAAAGATCACTGATATGCTGGATCCTGAGGAAACAGACCTGGCTGTTGATGGATATCCTGTATTGCGCTACAGGGACGATAAGGGTAACCTCTTTTACTTTATGAGGCAGGATGCCCTTGTCAGTTATGAATTCAAGAGGTTTCTACCAATCCTTAAGGAATATTTTTCTGATTTTGACATAGCGGGAGAGGTAAACTGGCATGAGGGAAACAATGCACCGGACAGGGTTCTTACAGTCCATTCAATAGGAGACGTGGAGAAGGGATATTTCAGTCCGGCAGCACCGCGCCTGATGAAAAACCTTCTTGTCTCTCTGGAAAAAAACCGAACTCTTCTGGGGCTGGAGGATTACTCTGTCACAACAGAGGCCACCCACTGGACCGGGTCCATCAAGGGAGGAGATCCATGTGACATTCCCCGGTTCCCCGTGCCCATGGTTGATATTGAGATCGGAAGTACGCCGGAAAGCTGGGAGAACAAACCTGCTCTTGAGGCCATAGCAGGCTCTCTTGTGGAGGTCTTTGATAAAGAAGAGGAACTCGTAAATATTCTCTGTGTTGGAGGCACCCATTTCGCAGACTGCTTCGCCCTCCCTGCCCTTGACACTGAATATCCTTTCGGGGTAAGTCACATTCTTCCCAACCAGTGGCTTGTGAGCGGTAAATACGAGACAGAGGATGGCCTGAAAAAACTCAGGAACTGTGTCGATACCATTCCTGGAGGTATAGGAGCCCTTTTTTACCATGAAGGTATAAACGGACCTCTTCGTCAAAGCTGCAGGGACCTCGGAGAGATACTGGAAGTTCCTGTCCTTAAGCACAAAAAACTGAGAAAACCTGATCAACTGGACATATGGAAATAAAAACAGGAAAGAACAAACCATCCTTAAGGAGGAAAATAATTTGGCCTTGAATTCTGGTGCTGTAAGATCATGGTTTCGGTCCCTTTGGAAA
>CAZFJG010000059.1:0-9424 GCA_964519285.1 uncultured Synergistales bacterium
TCGCCGGGATTCTCCTTGCAGGAGGTTTTACCAGGTATATAGGTGCTCTTTTTGGAGCAGGGCTGGCACTTTTACCCCTTGTCTGGGCTATGCTCAAGGATTATCAGAAAATGCGTCTTGCCGTTTTTCTGAATCCTTCAGTAGATCCTCTTGGAGCAGGATATAACGTCATCCAGTCGAGGATCGCAGTTGGTTCAGGTGGTTTTTGGGGAAAAGGATTTCTTCAGGGTACCCAGAGCAAACTCCATTTTTTGCCTGAGCCTCATACTGATTTTATTTTCAGTGTTTTTGCAGAAGAATTTGGATTTGCAGGTTCAATTCTTTTGCTTTTGATTTTTCTAATGTTTTCCTGGAGACTGGTTAATGCAGCTTTAAATACAAAGGATATAAGAGCAAAATATTTTATTTCAATGGTAACAGCATGGATCGCTTTTCAGATGGGAGAAAGTATTGCCATGAGTGTAGGACTTATGCCTGTGACAGGACTTCCCCTTCCCTTTGTTAGTTATGGAGGTAGTTCTCTGCTTTCAATTTTTATAGCGCTTGGTATCATAGCCAGCATTCAACTTTCAGGAGTGAAGATCTACAAGTAGACAAATTTTTTATTCTGGCAGGTGGATATATGAATTATTATGAATTTGAGGAATTGAATATTCCGGAATGGGACCTTCTTTCTTCTGTAAAAAAATCCTCACGTTATACAGGTACTGACTGGATACCAACTGGAAAACCATCAGGATCAAAGCTTGATATATGTCTGGCCTTCCCGGATGTTTACGAGATCGGAATGAGTTATGTAGGGTTCCAGATACTTTACTATTTCCTGAAAGAAATTCTCTCTGTTAATGTGGACCGTGCATACTGTCCCTGGATAGATATGGAACAAAAGATGCGGGAAAAGTGTCTTGGATTAAACTCATTGGAGTTTAAAAGGTCCCTTGCGTCTTTTGATGTGTTAGGATTTACCCTTCAGCATGAGCTTACATATACTAACATTCTCACCATGCTTGATCTCGGAGGGATTCCCATAAGGTCTTCCGAGAGAAGTGATGATGATCCACTTGTTATTGCAGGTGGCCCTGGTGCGCTTGTACCGGAGCCTGTTGCAGATTTTATAGATGTTTTTTGTCTTGGAGACGGAGAAGCTTTTCTTCCTGATTTTGTAAAGTGCCTTGAAAAAATGAAAGGAGCTGAAAGGAATGAAAAACTTCAGGCTCTATCGAATATAAAGGGAGCTTATGTGCCATCATTGTATTCTCCTGAGTACACTGAGCAGGGTGTAGTACTGTCCGGTGGGGGGCCTGCTCTTCCAGTTTCCAGGGTTATCGTAGAAAGCCTTGATGACACTCCATTTCCTGACAGAATGATTGTCCCTAACGTTCCTGTTATTCACGACAGGATACCTGTTGAGATCTTCAGGGGTTGTACCAGGGGTTGCAGATTCTGTCAGGCAGGTATGATATATCGCCCCGTAAGGGAAAGAAGTCCAGAAACAGTGACGAATCTCATGGAGAAACTTCTCGAGAATACGGGCTGGGATGAGGTAAGCCTGGTTTCTTTGGCCTCCTGTGATCATAGAGGCATTACAGATATTCTGGACAAGTCGGAAAATATTCTGAAAAAACATAGAGCGAAATTAAGTCTCCCCAGTCTCAGGATGGATTCCTTCTCGGTGGATCTTGCAACCAGACTTGAAAGCATGAAAAGGGGAAGTATAACATTTGCTCCAGAGGCAGGTACGCAGAGACTCAGAAATATTATCAACAAGGGTGTTTCTGAAGAGGATATTGAATCAACGGCAGATTCTGTTTTCAGGAATGGCTGGCATAAGATGAAACTCTACTTTATGATGGGTTTGCCTGGAGAAACTGATGAGGACATAGAAGGTATAGCAAGAATATCAAAAAAGGTCCTCGCCATAGGCAGGCACCACACTGGTAAAACACAACTCAGTGTTTCTGTGGCTGGATTTGTCCCCAAAGCTCACACTCCTTTTCAGTGGGAACCACAGGATAAGTTGCAGGTTTTCAGAGAGAAAGGCAACAGGATCAAATCCCTGATAAATCACCGAAGGATATCGGTTCATTACCATGACCCGGAACAATCCTTTCTCGAAGGAGTCCTGGCAAGAGGGGACAGGAGAATTTGTTCAGTAATGGAAAAGGCATGGCGAAAAGGCGCAAGATTCGATGGATGGGCGGAGACTTTTTCTCTTGCTATCTGGGAAAGCGCCTTTGAAGAGGAGGGGCTGGATCCCGGGATGTATGCCAATCGTTCAAGGTCTCTTGATGAAAAGCTTCCCTGGGATCATATTGATGCAGGAGTTTCAAGGGCTTTTCTTGAAAGAGAGAGGGAAAAGGCACTGAGTACTTCTCTTACACAGGATTGCAGGTGGAATTCCTGTCAGATGTGTGGGCAGGAAGAAGTTTGCAAAATCATCGACAGGGGTGTGACAAAGTGACCAGAATGCGATTTGCTTTTTCCAAGAGGAAACTTTGCTGTTTCATACCTCATGTGGTTTTACCACAGGTCTTTGCCAGAGCGGGTATACGGGCTGGAATTGACTTTGAATATTCAGAGGGTTTTTCTCCAAGACCCAGGATAAGTATAGGGCCGGCTTTACCGGTTGGAGTTATTGGACTTGGGGAACTTTTTGATGCTGAAATAAGAAATTGGGAATCTTCCATGCTGGATAAATGGAATTACTTTCTGCCAGATGGTATATCTCTTGTAGATTGTAGAGAAGCTGATGGTCCTTCTCTTGGAAAGGCCTGTACAGCTGCATCTTATTTGTTGTGTGTTCTTAAACAGATATCTTTACAGGAAATTATGGACAGCTTAAATGAACAGTTACCTGCTGGAAGTATTATTGCAATAGGCCCTGATCCGGGGGGCCCTTTAATTATGATAGATCTCGAGAATCCGCAGCAGAACAGTCCGGGACTGTTCGTGAAAGCCCTTGTTAATTCAGATATTATAGGATCATGGTCAGAGGTAAGGATTATCAGGACCAGACTTGGTTTTCTGGAAGGATCTACTGTAAGGACTTTAATGTAAATTCCGGGTAATTGAAACAAGGAGGCAGTAACATTTGGATTTAGACAGAAGGATAATAGCTAATACCCTTGATCCCGAAGAAATGAGGGTTGCTATTTTAGAGAAAGGGAAACTCGTTGACATTTTTTATGAACGCATGTGGGAAAGTCAAAAAAACGGGGATATATACAAGGCCCGTGTTGATAGTGTTGTTCCAGGAATTCATGCTGCCTTTGTCAATCTTGGTGATGGAAGAAATGCCTTTCTTTATTTGAATGATATTAAGGACAGTGAAAGTATAAAAACTAATTCTGAAATAATTGTGCAGGTTGTAAAAACAGCAAGAAAGAATAAGGGAGCGAGAGTGACAGGAAGGCTTTCCCTTCCTGGCCGGTACATGGTCCTTGTTCCACATGGTCATGAGACTGGAGTCTCGAAGAGGATAGAAGATGAAAATGAAAGAGAAAGGTTAAGGAGCATTGCCAGAAATATTCGACCTGATGGCTTCGGACTGATAATAAGGACAGCAGCTGAAGGTATTTCAGAGGTCTCAATGAAGGAAGATCTGGATTATCTTATTTCTAACTGGGAAGAGATCGAGAAGAACTCTAAAATTCAGAGTTCTCCCTGTCTTATTTACAGGGATCTCGGTCTCGTGGGGAGAATACTAAGAGACGAGCTTAATGATAGCGTCTCGGAGATCATTGTTGATAACAGGGATGAATACGAAAGGATCGATCAGCATATCCAGGGAATATTTGGTGAAAATCGGCCGGAACTTGAACTTTACGACAGCAACATCCCTGTTTTTGAATTTTACGGAATTGAAAAGGACCTCGAATCTGTACTTGACAGAAAGGTCTGGCTGGATTCTGGGGCCTATCTAATAATTGACCATACAGAAGCACTAACTGTCATAGATGTCAATACAGGTAAATTTATCGGGGATAAGGATCTCAGGAACACAGTATTCAAGACAAACATGGAAGCCAGCATTGAGATTGCCCGTCAATTGAAGGTCAGGGCTATAGGCGGGATCATTGTTATAGATTTTATAGATATGGAACATGAAGAGGACAGGAATAAACTGGCAGTAAAACTGGAAGAACTTTTTCAGAAAGACAGGTACAAGGCAAAGGTTTTTGGAATCAGTCAGCTGGGACTTGTTGAACTGACTCGCAAAAGAGCAAGACCGGATATTCGTTCTGGCATGACAAGAGGTTGTCCTTTTTGCGGTGGCTATGGATGGGTTCTGAAGGAAGATACTGTGGCGGTTACTATTAAAAGATTTTTGAGAAAAGTCAGTCATTCCAATCGATCGGAAGCATTTCTCATAGAAATGTATCCGGCGATAGCAAAGTATATCTCCGAGACATATCTCGCTGCCTGGGAAGAGGAACTGGAGAGACGGATCTTTATTATCGAAGCTCCTGAATTTGCCTGGGACAAGTATCGTCTCGAATACCAGGGGCCAATGGATCAGATCCAGCATAAACTTGATGTTCTTAAAGATCGTGAGGCTGCAGTAATTGTACATAAGTCAGATCCGGCTTAAGGATTTTAAAAGCTTTGGAGGATCCCATTTGATAGAACTTTCGCCCGGTTTTACCGCCATTGTAGGTCCCAATGGAAGTGGGAAAAGCAATATTCTGGATGCTGTCAGGTGGGTTCTTGGTGATAATAGCCCGGCAAGACTGAGAATATCCAGGCAGAGCGATCTGCTTTTCAAGGGAAGCATCAGTACACCTCCTGCAGGGGGGACCTCCTCCTGTATCAGGCTGATAGAATCCGGTGAAAAATGTAATATTATCCGGAGATACTCCCCGGAAAATGGGACATCAATCGAGGTTGACGGAGCAAGAATTAGACTGTCAGATCTTGATGAAATCAAAAAAAAGTGGAACCTTGAAGGTGACCAGTTTGCTTTCATTGGCCAGGGAGAAGTCTCTGAGACCATCAGACAAAGGCCTCTTCAGAGGCGGCTTCAGCTTGAAGGTCTCTTTGGCATCGATAAATACCGCAAAAACAGAGATGAAGCAAATCAGAAACTCATTTCAGCAAGGGAAGAGATGCTGAGACTCGAGACTCTTCTTAATGAGCTTACAACAAGAAGAGATGAAATTGCACCTGATGCCGTAAAAGCTTCAAGGGCAAGAGAGATCCAGAATAAACTTAATATTGCCAGAGGTGTATTTTACAGAACCCAGAGACTTGATCTGCAGGGTAAACTGGAAGAGATCACAAGATCCATAATACTAACCAGTGAAGAATACGAAAAAAGAAGTTTCTGGGCCCACGCCTGGAAAAATTCTTTGGATATCTCAGCAGGAAATATTTCAAAACTGGCTTCGACAATAGAGGAATGCAAACTCGAAAAATCTGAAATCGTAAGGAAGATGAACGAAACCGGCAGGCAATGCTTTCTGGCCGGGACATCTATAAAAAATGAAAAGGAAAAAATTAAGTCACTGAAAAAGACAAACAAAAAAGTATCACAGGAAATTGAAAACCTTAAAAAAGAAAAAGGAGCTCTTTTACTAGAAAGGTCAGGCCTTTGTATTGATCTTGAAAAACAGGAGGATCGTTGCGGAAAGCTTGAGTTAGAATTTGAAGACTCAAGGAAACAGCTTGAACGGACAAGGGCTAAAAGGTCTTCTCTAAACAGTAAAAAAGACAATCTGAGATCCAGAGATGATAAATTAAAGAGTTCGATCTTCTCCGAAATAAGTTTTGCCAGAAACCTGAGGCAACAAATTCAGGAACTTAAAAAAGAGAAGCAGGAACTGGAAAAACATATAGGTTCTCTTTTAAAAGAGGTTGAAAAATGGAAGGAAGAATACGCTCTGGTAATTGAAAAGTATCGTCAGGTCTACGCAGATTGCCAGCAGCAAGGAACGAAGATACAGCAGTTGAGACGAGAATCTCTTCAGTTGGAATCCATTGTTGAACAGCTCAGGTCTTCAGTTGAAGATAGTGCTTATCCTGTTGGAGTGCGTTTTCTAATATCAGCATCAAGATTAGGGAAGTTGCCGCCAGTATGTCCTGTAGCGGAGATTTTTTCTACTCCTCGGGATCTTTCTGGAGCTATAGATTCCTATCTCGGAGGGCGTCTTTTCTGGGTAGTGGTTGACAATGCAGAAGAAGCCGGTCAATGTATTAAAAGATTAAAAGAACAGCAAAAAGGCGTTGTAACCTTCCTGCCTTTAAAAAGATGCAGGGAGCGCAGAGCTGGAGAATTACCTGGAGATATTGAAGGTGTAAGAGGCTGGGCAATAGATCTTCTTACTTTCGAAAAAAAATGGGAAAAAGCTATGAGGCATCTTATGGGTGACCTTCTTATCGTGAAAGATTTCGATTCTGGAAAGAATATTATTTCCAGAAATGGTCGTTTTCCTGTAGTTACCCTTGACGGAGATATATTCGCAACTTCCGGGACCGTTTCAGGAGGAAAAACGAACAAAGGACCAGGTCTTGTCGCTAAAAGAAATGAACTTGAGAAAAAAGAATACGAACGTTCAGCCGTTGTGTCTTCCCTTGAAAAACTTAAAAAGGAATATTCAGAAAAGACCTCCGAGGAATCTGGTCTTTCCGATGACAAAAAAAACCTGTCTGAAAAATGTAACTCCCTTGAATCGGAGTTGGAGAGATACCATGCCCGGAACAGGTCGTTAATTCAGCAGAAGAAGGATCTTGAGACGATGGAAAAGAAACATCTGTCTGAATTAAAAAGAAAAAGGTTGGATAGGCAGGTATTGCGAAGAGAACTTAAGCAAATTATATCCGAACTGGATTCCCTGGGGGATATATTTAAACAGGAGGGTTATGAAACCAGTATAAGGGAGATAAAGGAACAGGTAAGATTTAAACATGAAAAGATCAAATCCGTTGAAGGTATTATTGAAAGAATAGCAATGGAACTTGAAAGATCCACAGAGACACTTGAAATGAACAACAGGGAAATATCTGAATTGGACCTGTCCGTTGATAGAGAAAAGATGAAATTACATGATCTTGGTCTGAATTATTATCAGTTATGGAAAAAAACTAAAGCCCTGGAAAGCAAATTAAACAAAAGTCTGGATTTTCTCCGTTCCGAAAAAAAGGTTTATTCCCGAAAGGAAGTAAAATTCCAGAGTACATCAAGTCGTCTGGAATCCAACGAAAAGGATCTTGCTTTTCTTAACAGGGAAAAGGAATCTCTTTTCAAGGAGCTCAGTGATCTTGTGGATACCTGGGATGATAAATACCCCTTTGACGAAAAAATGGATCACCTGGTTTCAGAAGATCCTGAAAGTATAAAAAAGAATATTCGCAAGCTTGAAAAAGAACTCAGAGAAATTGGAGATTACAACAGTGGGGCTTTATCTGAGAAAGAGGCTCTTGAAAAAAGGATTTCCTACCTTGGCGAACAGATGGAAGATGCCGGTTCAGGTATGGAAGAGCTAAAGTATGTTATAGAAACCGCGGATGCTCAGGTCGATAAGGTTTTCAACAGGGCACTTCAGAATATTGATGAAAAGTTCAACCAGCTTTTCCAAAACCTTTTCGGGGGCGGAGAAGCCCACTTGAAGCGGGACGGTAAAGAATCCCTCTGGGATTCGGGAGTTGATATATATGCGCGTCCTCCTGGAAAACGTTTACAGGGTATAGCACAGCTTTCAGGTGGAGAACAGTCTCTAACTGCGATTTCCCTTCTTTTTGCTTCCATGGAGGTTGCAAAAGTTCCTGTAGCTATCCTTGATGAAGTTGACGCAGCTCTTGATGATGTGAACCTGAGAAGATTTGTAGATCTTGTTTGTGCGTATTCAGAAATGATACAGATACTTATAATGACTCACAGAAGAACCACAATGGAAAGGTCTCAGCTGATGTATGGTGTTACTCTGTCCGAACCGGGACTTTCTGAGATAGTTGGAGTAAGGGTGGAAGACTGGAAATGAATGAAAACATAAAGAGAGACGACGTTCTTTACGGAAAGCTTAAAATGAGGCAGCCCGATGATGGACCTAAAATAAATATTGACACCATACTTATTTCAGCATTTACAAGACTTAAGAATAGAGAAAGGGTTCTTGAGCTTGGGAGTGCTCACGGGGCGGTATCAATGATACTTGCTCTGAGGTTTCCCAGGGTATCGGGAATAAAGGGACTGGAAATACAGGAGGAACTGGTCAGGATGAGTCGGCTTAACCTGATAGAAAACGGATTGGACTCCAGGGTGGATTTTATACAGGGAGATCTCAGAAAAGCTTCTCAGATATTTAACGGGCAGATATTTGACGTGATTGTTTCCAATCCTCCATACTTCGATAATACAGAGAGCAGGGGGCCTTTGTCACTTAGCAGACAGGTAGCCAATCATGAAAGCGAGTGTTCCCTTTCTGAAGTACTTGATGTTTCGGGTGCTTTGCTGAAGAATAAGGGAAGATTGTATCTTGTAATGAAGACAAACAGACTCGCAGAACTATTCAGCCTTCTAAGGGAAAGAAAACTGGAACCAAAGATAGTACGACCAGTTTATCCTTCAAGAAAGCGAAGTTCTACTGTGTCTCTGGTATACTCCTGCAAGGGAGCCGGAAAGGGAATGGAAATGAAGCAGCCTTTGTATATATACGACGAAAGCGGAGAATATTCACGGGATTTTCTTGATGCCTATACTCTTAAGGAGTGCCCATGCCTTTAACGGTAGTCCCAACTCCTGTTGGAAATCTTGAAGATATGACAATTCGTTCTATAAAGATACTTCGAAATGCTGATCTTATCGCGTGTGAGGATACAAGAAAGACTGCTACTCTTTTAAAAAGGTATGCTATCAGTACAAAAATGGTTTCATATCATTCCTTTAACGAAAAGGCCAGGACTCCGATGATACTCTCAAGACTTAAAGTCGGGGAGAATATAGCCCTTGTATCAGATGCAGGTACTCCTGGAATATCAGATCCCGGGTGTATTATGATCAATGAAGCTGTTTCTCTGGGGATCAGAGTAGAGGTCCTGCCAGGACCTACAGCGTTTGTGCCTGCAGTTGTAGTTTCCGGACTACCCGTTGAAGGTTTCTTATTTGCCGGTTTTCTGAATGACAGACACGGTCAGAGGATAAAACAGATAAAAAAGTATGTTCTTCCAGGCATGTCAACTGTTTTCTATGTTTCTCCCCATAAGCTTATAAGGCATATGGAGGATATTCTTGAAGAAGCTGGAGACATGGATTCTTCTCTTTCGAGGGAGATAAGTAAGATACACGAGGAAACCATAAGAGGAAAACTCTCAGATATTCTGGACTACGCCAGAAAAAACGAGATCAGAGGAGAATTAACACTTGTAGTTTACAGGGAAGAAATTCAGCAAGACGATAAAGAATGGCAGGATGATGCTTTGATCCTGATCA
>CAZFJG010000060.1:0-9230 GCA_964519285.1 uncultured Synergistales bacterium
ATTCCGGAAGAAAAGATGATGACGAACAGATAATCTTTGTTACCGGCGGAATGCCGGTTCATGACCTTGCCTGGGGAATGACTCTATACAGGGATGCCGTTAAACAGGGACTTGGAAAAGATTTTACTTTTTTTTAATTTGACTTCTTCTAAAATTGAAGTAGCGGAAAGCTTTTTTTAAAAGCCTACCGCTACTTCAAAGAATCTTGATTTAAGACTTCCGACCAAATTTTAATCAATTCCTTTCCTGAACAGACCGGCACATTTCAATTATAGCTCCATAGATGGAATCCAGGGCATCCCTGTCCCAGTCGGGGACCCTGGATCTGAGGCGGGAAAGGACTATTTCCTCCCTTTCAGGATCATACACCGGTTTATTCCCCTTTGCCTGACCGATCTCTCGAGCCAAATCCAACCTATCTGCAAGGAGGTCCAGAATATTATTGTCTATGGTGTCTATTCTTTCCCTGAGTTCCTTGAGCTTCGCTTCATCCATAATGTCACCCCCATGGCCACAAAAACTCTAACAAGATGATACTGTCATATACATTAATGCATCCAGTGCCATAATATATCCGTAAAATCCGAAACCGGCTATCTTTCCTGCCACCACTGGAGAAAGAAGACTTATATGGCGAAATTGTTCCCGGGCTTCGGGTTTGGAAAGATGAACCTCAACTATCGGAACATCAATTGACGCAATACAGTCACGGATAGCGTAGCTGTAATGGGTATACGCCCCGGCGTTCAGGACTATTCCTCTTGCACTTTTACGGTGTTTTTGCATAAAGTCAATAAGAACTCCCTCGCTATTGCTCTGAAAAAAGTCCACCTGTACCTTTCTTTGCGAAGCCCAGTCGAGACATTCTTTTTCCAGATCCTGTAGGGTTTTATTACCATAAACGGAAGGTTCCCTTTCACCCAAAAGGTTGAGGTTGGGTCCGTTAACAACCAGAAACGCCGATCTTTTCTCCATAGGTCATCACTTCCCTGTATGCATTTTCAAGTGTTTTCAAGTCTATATCTGAAACAAGACTGCTATTGCCGATCCCCCCGGGAAGAACTAACCTTGGGCTTTTTCCCTGAAACTTTTTATCCATACCAATGTAAGGCAGGATCTCTTCCCAGGGCATATCTGACCTTGCCGGCAAACCAAATTTTCGCAGCAGACCGTAAAGATCCTCAAATTGTTGAATAGACATTTCGTTTTTTCCCAAGGCAATATAAGAGACTACTATCATGCCTACTGAGACAGAATCACCGTGTTTCCAGGTACAGTAGCCTGAAGCTGCTTCTATTCCATGTGCGACAGTATGCCCCAGATTAAGCCTTGCCCTCTCTCCGTTGCTTTCCTTCTCGTCTTTTTCCACTATATCAAGCTTGATCCTTATACACCACTGAACCATTTCCTTCAATACGTCTAACTTACGCTCCATTATTGGCCCTGCGTTGACCGACAGCCACGAGAAAAACCTTTTGTCGTGGCCAAGACCGTATTTGACCACCTCGGCCAGACCCTGACGATATTCTTTATCAGAAAGGGTTAAAAGACAGTTTACATCGGAGATGACACAGGAAGGCTGATAAAAAGTCCCTGCCAGGTTCTTTCCTCCTGGAAGGTTGATGCCGTTCTTCCCTCCTATTGCACTGTCAACCTGTGCAAGCAATGTGGTTGGGCAATTAACAAGATCTATTCCCCTCATCCATGTTGCAGCCGCAAAACCTCCTGCATCTCCCACAGTTCCTCCTCCGAGAGTTAGAACTGAACCATAACGGTCTATTCCAGCTTTTTGAAGACCTGAATATATTTTTTCAAGGGATAAAAAACTTTTTGCTTCTTCCCCTCTCGGAAGCTGGAAAATCCCGGAGTTTGGAAATATCTTTCCTGAATATAGCGGCCCTGTTATTTCGTCACTTATAATAAAGGAACCTCTGCAAGCCAGGGGCAGCATTTCATCCAAACGGCCCAATAGCCCGGACCCTATAAAAACCGGATATTCTTTCCCCCCGGCTCTACCTTCGAGAGTAATGTATTCCCCCGCAGAAGCAACATCCAGCTGAAATTTTTCAACGATCATTTTTACTTCTTCATCAACTGTCAGTTTGTCTGTATCTATTACAAGATCTCCTTCACTGTAAGAAGCAGCTCTTTTTCCAAGAAGACTCTCCAGATTATCCCTGTCCAGAAGAGGCCTTTTCCCTTCTTCGGATTCAGCCCTTTCGAGAACTCTTTCAGCACTTACAGAAAGAATGATCACCTTGCCTGATGTCTTTACAAATTTCCTGAGGAAAGGATCAACAAGCACTCCACCACCAAGAGCGATAACGGTATTTTTCAACTCTCCCGTCTCAAGGACCACTTTTTTTTCCAGATTACGGAAATAATCCTCACCTTTGATAGAGAATATCTCAGAAACTGGCATTTTCTCTCTGTTTTCAATAAGGGTATCCGTATCAATGAAGGGTCTTTTTGTCCGCTCTGCAAGAAGTCTTCCCACAGTACTCTTGCCTGCTGCCATAAAACCACCCAGATAAATATTACTGTTATCCATTTATAAAACCTTTCGTTCCAGCTATATAGTCTTTCCAGCGCTGGCTGATCTCTGCCACAGTATCTCCACCAAACTGTTCGGTTATTGCCGATATGAGGACCCAGGCCATCATGGCTTCACCCACTATGCACGCCGCAGGAACTGCACAGGTATCGCTTCGTTCAAAGGCTGCTTGCACGGCTTCCCCTGTCTCAATATCCAGGGAGGATAAGGGTTTTTTAAGTGTTGGAATAGGTTTCATGGCTACAGAGACAAGCACTTCCTCGCCGTTGGTCATGCCCCCTTCAATGCCACCTGCATTGTTGGAAGTATGTTTCCAGCCTTTCCCAAAAGGCATAATCTCGTCGTGAACCTCGCTTCCCGGCATATCTGCAAGCTGAAAACCCTTTCCGATCTCAACTCCCTTTATTGCAGGAATTGACATAATAGCTCCGGAGAGTCTTCCGTCAAGTCGGCGGTCCCATTCCGAGTAGGAACCTATACCCGGAGGGAGACCCACAGCGGAAAGAACAAAGGTTCCGCCTAATGTGTCCCCCTCTTCGGCACTTTCCTTTATCTTTTTCGTTATTTCTATCTTATCTTCCTCCCTGAAGCATCCGAGATCGGAAGAAGATGCCCTTGCCCAGTCCTGCTCCGACAGAGGAGAAGAAAGTCTTATACCACCAATTGACGTGACTGCACTTCTTATAGATACACCGAGCTTCTCGAGAAGGATTCTCGCTACCGTTCCAGCTACAGTCCATCCTGCAGTCGATCTGGCACTGGCCCTCTCAAGAACATTTCGGATGTCCCTGTGACCATATTTAAAAGCACCGGCAAGATCTGCATGACCAGGTCTTGGTCTGGTCACGCAGACACTCTCCCCATCTTGATTTGTAGATTTCCATGGGTCCAGAATATCCTGCCATTTTTCCCATTCTGTATTCTCTATGACAAAACTCAAGGGAGAACCTGTTGTTCTCCCGGATCTTAGTCCACTAAAGGCTACCAGTCTGTCCTTTTCCAGTTTCATTCTCGGTCCACGTCCATATCCTCGACGACGCCTTGATAGCTCATGAACTATAGTCTTTTCACTCAGGGACAACCCTGCGGGAAAACCCTCTATTATCAGAACAAGCCCTCTTCCGTGGGATTCTCCCCCGGAAAGAAATCTTACGGTCATGACTGGATCTCCTTCTCCCTTTTCAGGGCCTCTCTCATAATTCCCTCAGGAGCAGCTTTTCCCGTAAAGAGTTCAAAGGCAGCTATTCCCTGTTGGATAAGAACCTCTTCACCGTTTATGGCATGTAAATTTCGTCTAAGGGCTTCCTCTACAAGAGAGGTTTGTCCTTTCCTGCTGTATACCATGTCAAGGACAGACAGGGTTTCCAGGCTTTCGAGAAAATGCAGGACAAGGCCCTGGGGCCATGGATTTGAATCCAGACCAAATGAAGTTGCGTTAACAAAGAGATCTATAAAATCTTCCGGAAAATCTCCCCACGAAAGGACCACTATTTCTGTATTATTGCAGACCGTCGCAAGGTCTTCCTTCAGTGCTTCTGCTTTCTCCCTGGTTCGGTTCATAATGTAAAGCAGTGGAAAGTTTTCCTCTGCCAGGGCACAGACAACAGAACGGGCAGCACCTCCTGCACCGAGGACAAGGGCTGAGTTTCTCAGGGAGCATATCCTGGAAATTGCCTTTCTAACACCGAAAATATCGGTATTATATCCCTCAATTCCTCTCTGGCTGAAAATAAGCGTGTTAACCGCACCTGCTTTTTCCGCAGAAGGAGAAAGAGTGTCACTGATCCTGAAAGCCACCTCCTTGTGAGGAACTGTTACATTTGCCCCGGCAGCCCCAAGGGCAAATAATCCACGAACAGCCTCATCAAATGCCCTGACGGGGACCTGAAAAGCCATGTATTGCATTTCTATCATCAGATGTCTGAAAGCAGCATTATGCATAGCTGGAGACAGGCTGTGTCCGACAGGGTCTCCCAGAAGCGCCACCAGTCTTTCCGTTTCGTTGTTCATATCTGGACAACTCCCTGCCCCACTTTTTCAAGGTTGGAAAAAAATCCGGGATCCGATATGGAAACAGGAGTTGTGTCATCAAGGACAACTTCTCCCTCTGCAATTAGACTGGCTATGGCAAAGGTCATGACTATACGGTGATCTTCAAAGGTCCTTACTTTCCCGCCTTTTAACTCTGAAGGGCCCCTGATTATCCATCCGTCAGGTCTTTCCTCAATATCCGCACCGAGAGTCGCGAGTCCTTCCGCAACAGCATGTATCCTGTCACATTCTTTGAATCTAAGTTCTCCGGCACCGCTTATAACTGTTGTGCCCTGAGCCTGGGTTGCTGCCAATGCAACAATGGGAAGCTCATCCACCATTGAGGGTATCTCATCCCTTGTTATCTCTGTCGCTCTCAGGAAAGTCTTTTTGACAGAGATATCTGCCACAGGCTCGTTGCCCCATTTCCTTCTGTTCGATAACACTGGGGAAAGACCCATCCTTTCAAGAACACCCAGGACTCCTGTCCTCGTAGGGTTAATTCCTGTATCCTTTATATCAAGCCCATCAAGTGAGGCCAGGGCTGCTCCTACTATCCAGAAAGAAGCCGCAGAAAAATCACCTGGTATTTTCCAGGTTGCTCCGGGGACCTCTGTACATGGATAGACAGTTACTGCTTTTCCATTTCTCTCGTGGGGAATTCCGAGAAAATCCAGCATTATTTCAGTATGATCCCGGGTAACGCCACATTCAGCGACTGTGGTACTTTCAGAAGCGGAGAGCCCGGCAAGAAGCAGGGCTGTTTTTACCTGCGCGCTCGGAACCTCTGGAGTATGTACTCCTCCAGAAAGTCTTACACCCTTGATGGCAAGGGGAAGTTTTTCTGCTCCCCCTCGACCATCGATCCTCGCTCCCATTGCCTGAAGAGGCTTTACTATCCTCGCCATAGGCCTTCGCCGAAGACTGGCGTCTCCGGACAGGACTGCAAAGATCCCGTCCACGCCAGCCAGCAGGCCGGTCAAGAGCCTTGCTGTTGTTCCAGAATTACACGCATCGAGTACTCTCTCCGGATCTTTGAAGCCAGAATCTTTTCTTATGGTTACAGCTTCATGATTTTTCTCGACAATGCATCCAACGTCTGAAAGGCATTTAAGGGTGGCAGAACAATCTGCTCCGCCTGAAAAGTTCTCAACCCGAATCCCTTCCGAAGACAGGGATCCCAGGAAGGCTGACCTGTGAGAAATGGACTTGTCTCCCGGAAGATTTATCTGTCCACTGATGTTTCGGATCGTTCCTTTATTTTTCTTCATTGATCTTTCCTCCAACATGTAAGAGGTCAATGTATCTCAGCCATTTCTGATGTTACGGCTCTCGAAGGCTGGTCTTCAAGCTTTTCCGGAGAAAGGGCGGGAACCAACCTTGAAAGGGCCTTCATAAAATGCATGAAATCCAGAGGGGTAAGGGACTGCATTCCGTCACTCAGAGCCTTTCCGGGATCAGGATGAACTTCCATTATTAGTCCGTCCGCTCCTGCTGCTATTGCTGCCATTCCCATGGGCGCAACCAGGTCCCTTATTCCTGTTCCGTGACTTGGATCTGCTATTACGGGAAGATGTGACAGGGATCTGACCAGTGGAACAATGTTCAGGTCAAGAGTATTCCTGGTCCTCTTCTCGAAGGTTCTAATACCTCTCTCGCACAGTATAACCCTGAAATTTCCGCCGCTGAGAATGTATTCAGCTGCCTGGAGCCACTCATCTACAGTAGCCATGGAGCCTCTTTTCAGCATGACGGGTTTACTGGTCTTTCCCAGAGCTTTCAGCAGGGGGAAATTCTGCATATTCCTTGCTCCAACCTGGAAGATATCCACGTGAGGTTCCAGCCATTCCACTAACTCAGGACTCATAACCTCTGTAACTACAGGAAGACCTGCTGCTTTCCCGGCTTCCCGAAGGAGAGCTACTCCTTCTGTTCCCAGACCCTGGAAAGAGTATGGATTTGTTCTTGGTTTAAAAGCTCCACCTCGAAGTATGTGAGCACCTGCGTTTTTGACAGCGTGGGCTGCTTCAAGGATCTGTTCCCTGCTTTCAACTGCACAGGGACCTGCCATAATAATTCTCTCTTCTCCTCCTATGGACAGCCCCGGCACGATCTCAAAGACCGATCGCTTACCCCCGGTCAGTTCAATGCTCGAAAGAGGGAAATCGCTATCGGTAATGCTCATCTCAGCAACTCCTGGCAAACCTGAAAAGACTGTATCTGTTTTTGTGATTCCTTCAACCATAACAAGACATACGTTGTAATAGGGAATAAAGCGAGCCTTTCCACCCATTTTTTCTGCCATCTGAAAAACTTTTGCTACGTTAACGTTGGATGTGGCACTTTGCATCTTGATGATCATTCGCTTTGTTCCCATTTCAATTCCCTCCTGATATTTAAATAATTTTTGGTATAAAAAAAGCCGGAACTCGGTGAAAACCGAGTTCCGGCTTAATAAAGTCCTGTTATTGATTATAATTCACCCTTTTAGCAGGCGGGTACACCCGGACAAGCCGACAACTGATTTTCACGTACTGAATGACCACTGGCATAATAATAAAGCCACTGGTCGCCGGTAAAGTAATAAAAATACGCGTAAAGGGAATTTGAAATAATACCGGGTACATGCATCATAATCGGACTTGCCTCCTTCCTTCTGGATACTGTCTGAAAATTTCAATATGTTGCGAGCAATAATAAGACCCTTATATCCTTTTGTCAAGCTATTCTGCCAAAAAAATTTTACAGGATGCTTCTTCCGGTCCATCTGAAGATAATCTTCTTTATCCCGCCCTGCCTGCCATGACCTACAAGCCAGGCATCAAGAACCTCTTTCAGATACTGTTCATTTTCGCCAAGCATGAAGGCAAAATGGGAACATGTGAAGGGCTTCATTGGATTGACAGCCTTGAGCAGGGGGTTTTTGTCCTCCTGTACCACCGCCTCAACTGCATCTGTGATCATAACATCTGCCTCCCCTGACAGGATCTTTTCAAAAACAGTTATATTGTCTATATGGACTACAAGTGTCGCTTTTTGGAGCCTTTTTCTGGCGAAATGTTCGTTTGTTCCTCCAGGGTTCACTATTACCCTAACTCCAGGCCTGTCGATCTCCTCGAAAGTACTGTAGCGGTGTGCGTTTTTTGCCAGAGTAAGGGGAGCTTTTCCTGTTCTGAAATAGGTGGCACTGAAAAGAGCCCTTTTTCTCCTCTGTTTTGATATCGCAACACCTCCAGCTGCGATGTCAAAACTTCCCCGCAGAAGATCATCAAGGATACGGTCCCATGTTGTTGAAACAAATTTCAGGGAAAAACCTGCATATGCAGCAAAATTCCTCAGAAGATCAATGTCTATACCCTCAGGTTCTTCATCTCTGCGACAACTGAAAGGATAATAGTCACCGGGAGTCCCTATTCTTATGATCTTTCTTTTATTGATCATCCTCAAAAGGAGATTCTCTCTCAACTCATTCATGTACCTTTTTTTCGACTCCTTCATAAATCTACACCTCTCATCTCTCAAAAGATACAAAAAAACCGGGACCATCGTAAAGATGGCCCCGGTCCTGCAGAATCTGGTTACAGCACATCCAGAACTCCAGGAGGGGACCCGCAGCTAAAGAAAAAGAAAAATACAGCAGCAACTGTTAGGATGGTTATGTCGAATTTATTCATCTGTCCCACCTCCTTTTGTCCTGTTATTTCTTATATTTAAGAATGATCGCTTTTTGCCAGGATGCTTTCCCTGGACTGTCTTGCCTTTTCCGCCATTTTTTCCAGTTCCCGGGGAGATACTTTTCTATAATCCTCAAGGATCTGTATCAGTTTTCCAAGTAGTTCATCAAGATTATAACCGTTTGTTTCCCACATGTCCGCAAGGAGCCAGGGAGGACCTGATCCAAGTCTTGTTGTATCCCGGAATCCTCCAGCAACCATAGAGCAAAGATCCGGGTGTTTTTCGAGCTCCTCTCCCGCAAGGTAGGACATTGCCGTAGCAAGGGTTATTGGAAGATGGCTTGCACAACCCACTATCCTGTCATGTTCTCCGGCCTCGAGAAAGACAGGCTCTGAACCGATGGCTCTCACCAGTTTTTCTGCAATATGGACAGCCCTGTCGTCCGAGAGTTCTCCTGGAACTACGGCACACCTGGCGTTGAAAAACAGATCTGAAGAAGCATATTCTATTCCGCTATATTCCTTTCCCGCCATGGGATGAAGGCCAACATAGCTTGAACCCCATATTGAGGAGTATATCTGACCCACCGACTTTTTGGAACTGCCTACGTCCATCACTGCAAGGAGATTTTTTCTGAAGTGCTTTTTCAGAAGATGGCCTGTCTCTTCCATATGCCTGAGTGGAACTGCAATTATGAGAACATCGCACAGATCCGCTAATTCCCGGGGATCTGTGCAGGGGTGAAAATCAAAACCCTTTTCAAGTCCCCTTTCAAGAGCGGCTGGATCGATATCCCAGGCTGATATTTTTTTTACACTGCCTGAAAGGGCTCCAGCAAGGGATCCTCCAATAAGGCCCAGACCAACTATCCCGACCCTCTGTTCCGATAGATCTGTCATATTTCATCATCTTCTTATCTAGTATAATTGAGCGAAATAATAAAGGTCCTTTTATGTTCTGTCAATTCTTC
>CAZFJG010000061.1:0-9198 GCA_964519285.1 uncultured Synergistales bacterium
CTGGTGCTGCATCGTCGTCATCGTCATCTGTCACAGGTGCTGCATCATCATCGTCGTCGTCATCGGTCACAGGTGCTGTCGGGAACTCCGCCGGATCTCCGGCACCGAGGGTTACTCCGAGAAGGGCTTTCAAATCACCCTTGAATACAAAGCAGCCTTCATCATCCTCGCTGGCAGCTACCCAGTAACCAGTATCCTCGTCAAAGTAGAACAATCCGAAGTCTCCGCCCTGCAGGGGCTCCATGCAGAGTTTGACCTTGCATATACCATCGGCATTTGCAGGATCAAAAACCATCTTGAAGTAGATACCGTCTTCACTGGCACCATCTGGAACTCCAAGCTCTTCCAGGTCGGCCTTTACAAGCTCGGTAGGATCGCAGGCATATGCTTTGACAGAGTATTCGGTTGTACCAAATACTCCGTCAACAATGGTAGGAACGAACCAGCCAAGGGCGAATTTCTCACCCTCAAGGGCGCAGAGCTCTCCAGGGTTGCACTCGTCAGTTCCGCAGATACCGCTGAATGAAGTGCTGAGGGTGCACTCGCACTCCTCCTCACCGCAAAGCGGGGTCTCACAGGACTCGCTGTAGGATACCTCGAGAGGCTCCCAGACACAGGTTTCCACACACTCATCAACTTCGACAAATTTCCAGATACCCCACTCGGCATCCGGGTCGCAGGGACAGCAGACCGGGAAGTCAAGGTCAATAGCCGTGATGTTGTCGCAGTTGTAGAGATCCATCTCGAAGAACCTCACGAACTGGAATATTGGCTCTTCCTCACAGATGGGGATGCAATCCGGCTCATGACTGCAGTCTCTCTTCTCATCTCCACATCCGCATTTCGGCGGCCTTACTTTCCAGAGGACAACGTCTCCATCGCCTTCACACTCGTCGCAGGTTGTAACATCCCAGTCATACCATTTGAACCTGGTCAGGAACGAAGACTCTCCAGCCTCATAGAAATCAAGGAATGGAGGTCCATCCACGATTACTCTTGGATGGGCTGAATCTCCACATATAAGGTTTCCGCCGTAGACAACTTCCGAGAAGGTCGGCCTTGTTGCACCATCGTTCTCCCTGGTGAACTCGAGATCAGGATGGAACCATGAGCAATCCACCACCTCCACACAGTCATCGTCATCATCGTCGCAGTTCAACTCGTAGCACGGACACGGAGGGCCACAATCGTCATCGTCGTCATCTGCTACACACTGAGTATCAATGTACTGGCAGTAAAGCACCTCCACATCACAGGGCAAACATAACGGATATGGAGCAGTATCAAAATAGTCCCTCCAGAAACCTTCATCAAAACATCTTTCATCGAAATCTGCGGTTTCTCTAAAGGGATCACTAAGATAGTCGCAATCTGGATCAATAGTAACTTTCGTTACAAAATCAGCCCAGCTGAACTCCTCAACAATAACAGGCTTACCTCCACCACATTGCATACCAACATTCTGATAGAACATCAGGCTAAATGCTTCTCTGCCGAAGACACCCTGTTTTCCTGGAACATCGCAGCACATACAGTTATATTCTTCACAGTCAGGAACAAAAGGCGGTGTTCTAAGTTCGAGATCAGTGCAGTAAACGGAACTAACAAAATCCCAATCCTCGACACAGGGCCATTCGTCATCTAAGTCACATGCGTCAGCATTAAGAACGAACTCAACTTCCCATTTTGTACCATTGATCTCCTTGTCAAGGATTCTTGTTTCGTTAGTATAAACTATCTGGGGAGTCAAATCTTCCGCTGCAACCGCTCCCCCGAAAACGAACACCATACACACCGCAAGGACAAAACAAGTCCATTTCTTCATAACACCTGTACACCTCCCCTAAAGGCTTAAAAACATTCAGGTTCGGCAGCCCGGCCATCATGACTCTCTCTACTCAAGTTTTAGACCCGAGGCTTTGCGCCTCCGCCTTTTGACGGATTTGCCTTTTCGTCATTCACTTTCCCCCTGTAGCTTTTGATCCTGAAAACAGGAATATCCAGCAATGACCACTCCTTTCTCCATTTGCATGCATAGACATACCAATAAAAAATGTCCAGCATGCTTATTTTTAGTACAAAGCCATGGCCACTTTGAGTTGAGAGATAAAGAGCAGTTTTAGTTACAGCAAAGGAACAGAAAAACAGTTTCAAAAGAAAGGATAAGCTTCGGTAGAAGATGTCAAAAGACGAAGAAAAGACAACAAAAAAAATACTAAAATACAAAAAAATATTGATAATGCAATAATAATATTAAAAAAGTACAAATATCCTTTTTTATGCTATCTCTTTATTTTATCAGAATAATGATATAACATTTTTCAACACTTCGTATAGTCATATTAGACTATTTTACATAGGTCTTAAGTCCCATTTTTATATTTGAGGAGGAGGAGCATTAGCCCCTCCTCCTCAAATCACTAAATTCAGTTAAAATTTCTTTCCAAGAATTATTACAGCTGGAGCTAAAAGCAGCAACATAGAGGTCGGTAATATTCCGATACTGCAGCCTCCACCGCCGCTTCCATCACTGCTGTCATCATCGTCATCTCCAACATTAGGGGTTGGAGTTACATCGTCATCGTCGTCTCCTCCTGGAGATGGACTTACCGCGAAAAGCTCTTCAGGACCTGCGCCCCATACGTGACCTTCAAGGATCTCAATCTCTGTACTGTCAAAGGAAACACATACCTGGCTTACATATCCTTCAAGAGAACTCTCTGAACAGCTCCATTCCTTCGGTATCCACAGTCCGGTATCCTCGTCCAGATAGAAGAGTCCGACATCAGCGAAGTCCTCACAACTCTCCTGGATAAAGAAACAGAACTCCGCTCCACAGACCCCCGTAGAGTCAGGATCAAAGGAAACAGTAAAGAAAATCCCGTCTCCTGTTTCAACAGCATCGAGGAAAAGTCCCGGAAGTTCGGCAACTTCCTGCATTGTGAGTGCCTCCACTGCAAAATCGGGAAGTTCACCATCGTAATCCGGGCATTTAGTCAGCAACGCCTGGTAATGAACACCATCCACATCTCCCGAAACTACCTTCTTTTCCGGAGGCAGGTGGCCGATGGCAAAAAGGGCACCAAGATCGTCTGCCGGGATATCACCAGAGAGTACACATGGATCACCTGTTACGAATTCAAATCCGTACTCCTCCCAGCTCCCGGGATCTCCGGATTCCACGTCAGGCTCAAAAATAAAGAGCCCAAGATCATCACTTTCACATGGAACTGCGATCTCAAGGCTGACTCCGCAGACATCTTCTGAAACATTGTCTCCAGAAACTACGACCTCAAAAAATGCCTCTGCTGAAGGTAAAGGCAGTTCTTCATTAAATACCCAACTAAGAGATACCTCGTAACTACCTACCTCAACATCATCTGAACAGGCAATTATGCCTGCTTCTTCAACATCAAAAGAGGCAGGCTCTTCGGGTGGATCGATGATACCTGGCAATTCTCCATCGCAGAGGGTAAAACATACAGGCTCTGTAAGTACAGAGAGTGCATCTTCTCCCTGGTAAAAAAGGTCGGGACTGCAGATCTCATTCCAGGATCCTCCGGGTAAGGTTGAAGTTATTGTCTGATCTTCAGATACCGGCATTACCTCTATATCCTCAACAACAATCTTGGGAACTGTCATATCAGGCGGCCAGTTATCCTCAATATAGACATAGTAGGCGCCTTCTTCAAATAATTCACATGGAATAAGTGATATGATCGGAGTGAAAGGAAACGCTACACCTGTTAGTGTTCGGACTGTGGCGCTTGCCTGCATACCGCCTTCAGCCCCGGACGTTATATATATGGTGACAGGTGGCTGCACAGAATCATCCATTGCTACCGAAGGACCGACAAACATTCCAAAAATCAGGGCAAAACACAATACGGTGATAAAGTACTTCTTCATGAAAATCTACCTCCCCCAAATAATGTACGAAATATTGGGTTCGGCAGCTCGGCTGTCATAACTCTCTTCTCTCGAGTTTTAGACCCGTAGCTTTGCGTCTCCGCCTTTAGGCGGATTTGCCTTTTCGTTCCGGTTAGTTAAATCTGCTACAAACCTGAACTGAAATGATATCCTGCGACACTGTCCTCCTTCCTTCTTTTATCTTTCAGCGGGAAAAGCACAACTGGATATTTTACAATTACAAAAGTTGACCCCTTCTGTGATCCAGGACGGGCCTTTTTCCTTTTGCAATCATTCCCTCCAGAAAGAAACGCTACTTTAGTCTTATTGTACATCAACTCGATAAAGTTACTTTATAATTAATCATATAATCATTACTATAATTTGTCAACAGAGAAATGTTATCTGACATGAATACTCTTAGGAAAATTTTTTAGAGGCTGGTATTAAAAACAAAATGATCCTGGAATTTCTCTTGAGTGGAGTTATTTTCTGAGATCAGATTCCTAATTTATACATTGCCTTTGAGTGGTGATTTTTAGAAGATCACAACATTTGATAAAAGATCAGTTACTTTTTTAACTTCAGGCTGGTAGAAAAAACTTCTTTTCCATGAATGTCCATAGTTTGCGCTGAATATGGTAAGACAAGACTCAAAATTTATTTTGAACCCTTTTTCGGGATTGTACTGGTGTCCCCTTAGCATATAACAGCAACCGGTGAGGTCCAGAAATTTTTTCAGATCCTCCCTTGTAAAAAACCTTGTCCCACCTCCCCTGTAAAAATAGAAGTTATCATCAGGATCACTCCAAAGGATATTCTGCCCCTGTTGGGAACCTGATGAGATCATCTCAAGAGCTTTTCTATCCGAAGGCACGGGGCAAGGAGGGCCACCGTGTACTAAAGCTATATTTCCTCTTTTCGCCACCAGTGGAAGACTCTCGTACCACTGAACAATGAGAGAAACTAAACTGTCCTTTTTCTTTGAAGATATCTCTCTGGCAAAACCATAACGCAGGTTCATTTGCCAGTCCTCATGATTTCCTCTAAGAAGGATAACTCTCCGCGGATTTTCAATCTGAAAATTGATTATCTTTTCCAGTATTCCCAGAGAATCCGGCCCTCGGTCAACGTAATCTCCAAGAAAAACCCATAGAGGATCACCCTGGACAAAAGAAAAAATAAGATCAAGGCTGGAGGTCTCCCCGTGAAGATCTCCCACAACAACAAGCCCTTTAGGGCTGTCTCTATGGACAAGACATCCTTTCCTGCCATCAAGAGTGTTATTAAGGTAAATACTCTGCTCAATCTTTTTCCCGCTCAAAGACATCTTCAGCAGAACCTCTCTTTAAGACTCTCCTGCTACCTGTATATTTTACAACTTCAAGGGGAAGTGGAAAAATATGATATTCGATCCTTCGATCGCTTGTCAAAAATTATTACAAATAAAGCAAATCAACTGCCAACTTTCCAATCTATTTTCATTCTAAAAGAATCGCTTCCGGAATTACAGTTTTTTATGGTATGCATTGTTCTTCCTGAATTTTCACCCATTTGTGTCTGTATCCTTGAAATAAGGTCATCCCCCGGAGTAGTTTCTTCCTTATATACCGCATCAATACTTACAGGATGGTAATCTTCGGCCTTTTGGTAATCTATAGTCTCTATAGCCCACCTTACATAGGCAGAGTTATTGACATGACCGTTAAGGTCCATGTCAGTAATACCTGGAGTAAACTTTCTTTCAAGGACAGCATTTCTTACTGGTCGAACAGCAGGGAAAAAAGTCTCAATAGCACGCTTATCAACTTCTGGCAGTTGAGGTAAATGTTGAAGCGGATTCAACAGCTTTCTGTTTTCAAGATCCACAAGGCACCAGACACTTGAAGCTGCAGCTATAGTCCTGCCTGAAAGTATTATCTGGAAATCCCTGTATGCAAAGACCTTCTTTTTCAACCTTGGCCAAGTTCTCACATTCACCGTGTCACCATATCGTGGATATTCATAAAATTTTATATGAAGACGGGTCAGAAACCATGAAATGTTCCTATTACGAAGCTTATCCAGACCTACACCAAGGTTATCTGCATGTTCGCTTGCAGCATCCTGCAAAAAATCAAAGATAACGGGAAGGTGGACTTTCCCGGAACCGGAAACTTCATATATCCTGATCTTATAACACTTCTCCCAGATCTCGTTCACTAATTTCACCTCTTATTAAAAGCTCAACTTCTAACTGTATATTGTACACCACAGGATTTTAATCAGGCATGTATCATATATGCTCTTTAGCCTTTTACTCCGGTTTTTAATTTTTCACAAAGGTGATAAAATACAAGAAAATCACATTAAAACAATATTCTTTTCTTGAAGGGGGAATGCAAAATGACTGAAACAGGAAAATCCAGTCCTTACTCTATTAAGTTTGGGAAAAGGCCTTTGTATGTACTTATCGCGGCAATTCTCGGGGCATTAGTCGGTTACATTACGGGACCGCAGATAGGATTCCTTGAACCCTTAGGTCTGATATTCATTCGTCTCTTAAAGTTTGTTGTAGGACCAATTGTTTTGATATCCATAGCACATGCCCTGACCACAATGTCTGATTTCCAGAGGCTGGGAAAAGTTTTCGGGATTTTCATCGGATACTGGGCAGTTGTCGGAGTTATTGCATCAACCATCGGTTACTTAACCGCTACTTTCATGAAACCGGGAATAGGAATGGAATTGTCACAAAAGGGCGTGGAAATCACATCTTCATCGATCAAGGACATAATCCTGAGCTGGATCCCCCAGAACGCCATTGAACCGCTGCTCGAACTCCAGATGATCCAGATAATCGTAATGGCCATACTTTTCGGTGTAAGCATAGCCCTTCTTCCAAAAGCAGCGCCCCAGGCAGCCAAGTTTCTTACGGATCTTCTGGAATCCCTGCTTACGATGATTTACAAGGTTGTTGACCTTGTATTGTGGTATGCCCCTATAGGCGTCTTCTGCCTTATCGCCAACCTTGTCGGGACAACTGGAGGGGAAGCAATAAGAACAGTCGCAAAAATGGTCGCGACCCAGTGGATTGCTTACGGTTTAATCCTTCTGGTCCTTCATCCCCTTGTCATGCTGGTTATAATCAAGGTAACACCCTTCAGCTACTGGAGGAAAATGGCTCCGGCCATGATCACCGGCTTTGCCATCCAGAGCAGTTCCGGTACTCTTCCGGTTACACTCAGCTGTGCAAGGACTCTCGGCGTAAAGGATGACACTGCTGAGGTTATACTTCCGATAGCTGCCACCATAAACATGCAGGCAGTTGCAGCGGAGATGCCCATTTATGCCATCTGGGCTGCCCAGATGTACGGAGTCAGCCTTTCACCGGTACAGATAGGAATAGCCGTGGTCCTCGGTGTATTCGGAGCTGCTGCCTGTGCGGGAGTACCAGGTGGCGGTATCATGATAGCCGCAGTTACTCTTCAGACACTCGGACTGCCTCTCACTGCGGTGGGATGGATCGCAGGGGTATACATTTTTATCGATATTCTCAACACCATGACCAATATCACAGGAGATCCTCTCGGTGTTATGGTGGTCAGCCACTTCATGAAAGAATTTGACAAGGACAAGTATTACTCACGTCAGTCTTGACGTATTTTCAGGAGTATCTGCAACTTATTGGATATAGGAAATATAACATGGAGTCACCGTCACAGACTTTACAACAGTGACAGGTGGCTCCATCTGTTAAATATCTTTTGCCCGGGGAGGGGTCATAATGTCAAGAATACTGGTTCTTGGAACAGGCGGGACCATAGCGAGCACGCCAACTGAAAAAGGGCTTTCCGCAACCTTGAGCGGTGAAGATATCCTGAACTACTGTGACATTTCCGAAAAAGATGCAGATATTACCGTAGAAAACCTCTTCAGTATAGACAGCACTCTCATGCAGCCTGAAGACTGGATCAAAATAGCTGAGGCCATATCAGAAAGGTCAAAGGACTATGATGGGATTGTCATAACCCACGGTACGGATACAATGGCCTACACAGCATCAATGCTGTCCTTTATGCTCGGCCCTGTAGACAAACCTGTGGTGATAACGGGATCAATGAAATCCGTAGTAGAGGAAAATACAGATGCCATAGTAAATATGAAAGATTCAATAACTGCTGCCGGATCCGGAATACACGGAGTATATGGAGTATTTAACAGAAAGCTCATTAAAGGAAGCAGGATATCCAAGCTCAAGTCTGTACAGTTTGATGCATTTACCAGTGTAAATTACCCTTTCGTCGGTGAATTCACTGATAAGGGGATCAACTTCAACACCAAACCCGAAAAAAGCAACTCCGGAATAAAACTGGATACAGTTTTTGACACCTCTATCGCTGTAATAAAACTCTTTCCGGGACTGAATCCCGAACTGGTAAAAACAATTTACAATGCAGGATACAAGGGAATAGTCATTGAAAGTTACGGCACCGGGGGCATTCCCTATAGAGGAAGAGACCTTCTTGCAGAGATAACAGAAATTGCCTCAAAAATCCCTGTTCTTCTAACAACCCAGGTTGTCTTCGACGGAGTTGACCTCCACACATATGAAGTTGGCCAGCGTGCATTAAGTTCAGGCGCTATCTCCGCTTACGACATGTCAAAGGAAGCTTCCATAACTAAACTGATGTGGGTCCTTGGGCATACACACGACCTGGACAAAGTAAAGGAAATGATCTATACAAATTACGCAGGAGAGATCAACACTGACCGCTGAACAGGAGGTGTTCAGGAAATGACCATATGTATAGCAGGACATGCAGGAATTGGACATGTCTTCAGTCATGCAGGATTTGTACAGGATGACTCACAGGGTTTTGCCCTTGCTTCATCTCTTCTTTGCTCCTTAAAAGGCCTCGATCCCAAAATTACTGAAATAGAGATCGACAGGGAAAACCATACCCTCACCGTGGGAGTTACAGGTGGAGGAAAAGGGAAAGGTTATCCAGCTAGGGGAATTACCCCTTTTGAAGAAGATCTTGTAAAAAAAATAGTCGGAGAAGATCCCTGTTATCCACAGAGATGCGTCATGAAAGCACTGGGAAGGCTGTACGGACATGGTATATCGGAAGTCCCGGTAGCCCTTGAGTACGCTATCTCAGAAGCCCTACTTGAGAGTTTTGACAGGCACTTCGATGATTTTCTGCTTATGCGGAGGGATACGGACCAGGCTAATGACATGGCCGGTGGCATTAAGGTTGAACTTGACTCCTGTCCCGTAGTCATAATGATCACTGTCAACGGTTC
>CAZFJG010000062.1:0-9193 GCA_964519285.1 uncultured Synergistales bacterium
TGCAATATTAATAAGTATCCAGACGATGTCGAAATCATCGTTGAAATAAGGATAACTTTTCATAAGCCGGAAATGTTCCGTGGTAAATGCAGTAGAGTCCTTTTCAAGTTTAAGATGTCTCACCCATAACCACTGGATGGCCGTTCTTATTACTACGGGAAAGGATTTACTCGTATCAATAAGAACGTTATCAACATCGAAGATCATTGCATCGTGTTTCATAAAGGTATGTCCTCCCTTGAGTATGTCTTTTAATTGTTTTTATCTGTTTTCGGATATGAACATAATAACTGTTTTAAAGTAAAATGATATCAAAAAATTATATTCTGGGAGTGGTTGCTATTGTGATCGAAATACCTCTGGACAAATTTTCAAAAATTCCACTTTACAGGCAGATAGCGATGCATCTTGAGAGGATGATAAAAACAGGTTCCATTGATAATGGTACTAAACTTCCAGGAACAAGGGAAATGGCATTATATCTCAGTGTCAGTCGCACTACTGTTCTAAGGGCTTACGAATGCCTTGAAGGATCCGGTAATATTCTACAAAAAGGCAGGAGTGGTGCCTACGTTAAATGTGAAAAAGTTTTTCCCTCTCTTCCTGAAAATCCAGGTCACTCTTTTCTGGATATGGATTCAGGGACTCCGTCTCCGGAACTGGTCCCGTCGGCGCTCCTCTCTAAACTAAGCAGGGACCTGCTTCTGGAAAGGGGAGAAGAAGTGTTGAAAGGTGCTCCTGCAGGAGGACTTCCCGAGTTGAGAAAGACCCTTGTTCTTCACGCAGCATCAAGAGGCATTCCAGCAAGCTGGGAGGATGTCATGGTAACAACTGGAGGTTTGGAAAGTCTGTCACTGTCTATGAAAGTACTGAAGGCTTCCGGTGTCAGGAGGATCCTGATGGAAGAGTTGACCTATCCCGAAGCTGTGCTGATCGCAAAGTCCCTTGATCTGAAAATCTCAAAAATTTCATATCAGGATAGAGATCTGAAAGTTGATCTGAATGATTTGTCAAGTACAGATGCGCTTTACCTGGTGCCCAGTTTCCAGAATCCTACAGGCAGAACATTATCTCAGTCGGTGAGGAACACCATTCTTCAGAATAGTATTGAAAAGGGATACTGGGTAATTGAAGATGATGCTTATGGAGAATTGAGATATGGAGAATCTTCTGTTCCAGCGCTTAAGGCAATGAAGGGTTCTTCCAGAGTTGTTTATACCGGATCTTTCAGTCAGCCACTGTTTCCGGGGCTCAGACTGGGCTATTCACTCGTACCCGGAATACTTACAAAAGATTTTATGGCTTTTCAATCTGTTGCATCCGGAGCTGTTTCTTCCCTGGTTCAATATATAGTCCTGGATTTTATAAAAGAAGGATCTTTTTCACAGGCTTTGGACACTGCAAGGGTAACCATACATGACAGAATGTACAGCATGGGGGAGTTTTTGAAGGAGTACCTGCCTCTTTGTAAATTCAGTCTTCCTCTCGGTGGGATATATTTATGGCTTCAAACTCCTGGGATAGATGGAGATCTTGCTGAAAAAAAAGCACTTGAACAAGGGGTGAAACTGAGTTCTGGCAACACTTTTTGCTGGACAGGCAGAAAAATAGATGCAGTAAGACTTTCACTCAGTACTCTGGACAGACTGCAACTTCGTCATGCAGCAAGAAAACTCAAATTAGCCTGGCCAGAACTTTCAGACTACAAATAAAAATATGCCTGAAAATACTTTGATAGGATCTTGCCTGGATTTCAACGGTATCTGTCATTACTGTCGTCACGAAAAAAACTGTTCGGATGTTTTTTCCATAATACAAGTGCAGCTATCGCAGAAACAGTACCAGCTATAAGTCCGAAAATAATAAGATCAGGCCTGCCTTGTCCGGCGAGATATCCGCCCATTCCAGCAACGGCTTTTCCATAAAATATCATGGTGCTTAACGAGAGCAGAAGAACAATAAATCTCATCGGGTGATCCCTTCTTAATAGAGTTGCAAATGTTATAGACCGTTAATAAAGGATTATAACCTAAACTGTCCATTAGTGTCTCTGTCAGGAAGAGTTATTTCCTTGTGTACATTCTGGATATATGATAATCTTACTTTCGGTTGTACATGATTGATTAATATACAATTTAGTATTTTAAGTTAATTGAGAATCTATTTATTTTTCTCTCGGGGAGGGAAGATATTACAATGAAAGAGCCAAGACTGTACACTACTTCTGCGGATTATGCCTATCAGGAAATTCGTCACAGGATAATATCTAAAGAACTGAAACCAGGACAAAGGCTTCCTGAAGTTAATATTGCAGTTCAGATGGGGGTTAGTAGAACTCCAGTGAGGGAAGCTTTGCGGAGACTGTCAAGCGAGGGACTGGTTATAATAATACCTAACAGCGGAGCGAGACTTGCTGCGCCAACTTCCCGGGAAATAGAGGATACTTTCATGGTTAGAGATCAACTTGAAGTTCTTGCTGTCCGTCTCGCTGCCGGAAGAATAACGGAGAGACATCTGAGAAGACTGGAAGAAACTCTTATCCAGGAGATCAAGGCATCTGAGGATAAGGACCTTGAGAATTATCTTGAGGCCAATGAGATATTTCACAAAACAGTAGCAGATGCAAGTGGTAACAGGATACTTGCCGAATATGTTGATAATATTCTAACCAGGACTAATGCCTATCTTGTCTTTTACAATCCTTTTTACGAGCTGTCCTATCATTCAAGTATTGATTATCATAGAGGATTACTTAATGCGCTGAGGCAAAATGATGAGGGGAAAAGTGCAGAACTGCTGAAAGACTATCTTAAAAGTTCCCTTGAAAGTTTGAAAATGCCGGAAAAGTAGGATCTTTTTCTTTCAGGGGTTAACTCTGGGGTTATAGTTCAGTTAACATTAAGGACGGGGCAGTGAATGCTGCCTCGTTATCTATGCAAAAAAGGAACGGGAACTGTGACAATATTATTGTGCAGTTACATAAAATAATCATATGGAGGTTTTGTAATGACCAGAAATTTGCCTTCTCTGGATCTTAAAAGAAACTATGACCGGATAAGAGATGAGATAAGAGAGGCCCTCGAAGGGGTTTTAGATAGTCAGCATTTCATAATGGGACCTGAAGTGGAATCACTGGAGCGGGAAACCGAATCTTATCTCGGAGTTGACCATGCAATAGGTTGCGCTTCTGGAACTGATGCACTGCTACTTGCCCTGATGGGGCTGGATATAAAAGAAGGGGATGAGGTTATAACAACTCCCTACAGTTTTTTTGCTTCCGCAAGCTGCATAGCAAGGCTTGGAGCTACTCCTGTCTTTGCTGATGTTGATCCTGACACCTATCTTATAGACATGGATAAGGTCATGGAAAATATTACCTCAAAAACCAGGGCTTTTATGCCTGTTCATGTCTTTGGACAGATGGTACCTCTTGAGGGGTTTTATGATGATCTTGTTCCTAAAGGTATTGAAATAATTGAAGATGCGGCCCAGGCATTTGGTTCCTGGAGGGAAAAAGGCAAAGACCTCAAGAGGGCAGGAACCTGGGGAAAAGCTGGCTGCTTCTCTTTCTTTCCTACAAAAAACCTGGGTGGGTACGGGGACGGAGGAATGGTAACAACCAATGAAAGTGATTACTCAGAAAGGATATCCAGACTCAGGGTTCATGGTGCCGGTAAAACCTACTATCATGATGAATTAGGCATTAACAGCAGACTTGACGCCATTCAGGCAGCGATATTGAGAGTAAAACTGAGACACCTCGATGAGTGGCTTGAAGAGAGAAGGCTTGCTGCGGACCGGTATAAGGTTCTTGCAGCCGAATACGGCCTGCTGGAAAAAATATCTCTTCCTGTCGAGCTTGACGGTAATTTTCATATCTATCATCAGTATGTCATCAGGGCCCAAGACAGAGATGAGCTGATGAAATATCTTTCCAGCCAGGAAATATCGTCCAGAATTTACTATCCTGTATGCCTTCACCTTCAGAAATGTTTTTCCTATCTTGGATATTCCGAAGGTGATATGCCTGTAGCCGAATCCCTTTCAAAATCTACCCTGGCTTTGCCGATATTCCCTGAAATAACTTCTGAAGAACAGGAAAGAGTGATATCCGCAATAGCTGATTTTTACAAAGGGTAAATCCTGACCAAAATTGATCAAAATGTTTTTTTCATGTAAAATACTGATTAATAAATATATGTTGATAGTATAATAAAAAAATATACGGGCAGGATTTTCCTGCCCTTAATTCTGTCTAATAAAATCAGGGGAGTTGATAGTGGGATGTTTCCCTTATTCTTTGATCCAACATTTATGTTGCTGATACCTGCGCTTCTTCTTGCATTCTGGGCTCAGTCCAGGGTAAAGGGGCAGTATGCCAAATACAGCAGAATTTATTCCAGATCTGGATATACCGGAAGTGATGTAGCAAGAAGGCTGCTTGACAGTTTTGGGCTCAGTGATGTGCCAGTCAGAAGGATTGATGGCAATCTAACGGATCATTATGATCCCAGGAACAGGTCTTTGAGCCTCTCTTCTGGTGTTTATTCCAATTCGAGTATTGCGGCAATTGGGATAGCAGCTCATGAGGTAGGCCATGCAATTCAGCATCAGAAGAACTATGTTCCTCTTACCTTGCGGAATACAGTTGTTCCGGTTATAGGAATAGGTTCAACTATGGCATTCCCATTGTTCTTTATCGGTTTGCTCATGAGGGGACAGTTTCTTATGGACCTTGGAATAGTTCTATTTCTTGGAGTTATTGTATTTCACCTGATCACTCTTCCAGTAGAGTTCGATGCCAGCTCAAGGGCGTTGAAACTTCTGGACAACACAGGTATTCTGGACCATAATGAAATTATCGGTGCCAGATCAGTATTAAGAGCTGCTGCACTCACTTATGTAGCTGCTGCTGTTATGGCTTTTGCCCAGTTAGCCAGGTTGTTGCTCTTGCGTGGAATGTTCGGAGGGGACGATTAGCACTGCCTGGAAAGGTGTAAATTCTGAGGGGTGGCATTGAGCCACCTCTTTTTTTCCGTGAAAGGAGGGTTTTTTATGCCTTTTTTGATAATGCTTATTCTTCTGTTTGTGATACCCTGGCTTGCCTTCGTTCTACTTGGTTTTTTTCTTCTATTCTGGTTGATCCTTCTCCCTCTCGGTTTTGCCGGAAGATCGCTTTTCTGGCTTTTTGCAGGGCCTTCGCAATTATTCAGGATACTATTAAACAGAAAGGTCAGAGAAAACCACGCACTGGAGCATGCTACTATCCATGTCCTTGAAATTCAGACAGGAATTGCCCAGATCGAAGGGACAGCTGACGAAAACGGTTTTGCCATTAGAGGGGTACTTGAACCGGAGACAGTCTATGAGGCTGCAATTCAGGCTTTAAGAAGACTAAAGGCCGGAGAAACGAACCTTGCGATACATCCAAAATGCGGAACTACTGTAATTATTGTTAATACATTAGCTTCCCTGATATTTATTATTATTCTTTTTGCAACAGGAAACCTGAATTTATTAAATGTTGTTCTGGCCCTTGTTATTTCGCATTTTACAGGACCTTTAAGCAGCAAGGTTGTTCAGAAATACGTGACAACCTCTCCACAGGTTGATCCCGGTCTGGAGATAACAGGAGTCAGTGTAAAACATCCACAGGGGAATACCGGTTTTATTCAGATAAGGGGACCTGTTGAACTGTATATTCATACAGTAAGAGACTACGAAGAGGTTCAGCCGGAGATAGTTGGTTAATGAGAGCCATTGAATCAGCTCTTTATGTTCTTTCTGACGTGGATAAGCGAATATTTGCCAGCGAATCTCTGAGAAACAGGACAGCAAAGCTGAATGAATCTCAGAGAAAAATTACTTCTTATCTTGTATATTCTGTCTACAGGAAAAAAGAACTGTGGATAAAGATCGTTAAGGAATATTTGAAAACAGACTGGAAATCCCTTGAACCACAGGTCAAGAATGCACTTCTGCTTGGTACTGCAGGGCTTATTGAATTGTCCAGATTTACTTCTTCTGTTCTTGTTAATGCTGTTGTTGATTCATTAAAAGAACGTGGTTTTACAAGGGCTTCAAGGCTTGTTAATGCAGTACTTAGAAAAATAGCGGCTAATGGCAGAAAAAAAGTGGAAGAGTTAAGGGATACAAATACTGTAGAAAACCGGGCCTTATTGTATGGAGTGCCATTATTTGCAGCCAGAGAATGGATAAAGGATTTTGGTCCCGAAGATGCAGATATGCTTTTGAAATATAATGCAATGAAAGCCTTTCTTTCCTTCAGGATCACTCCGGGAGTTTCTCCGGAAAGTCTTGTTCATGATATAGCAAGTTCAGGTTACAGGGTATGGCAATCTCCTCTTGTCCCTGAATCTCTAAGGCTGGCAGGTTCCGCCCATCCTCCGTCAGTTTCTGGGTTCAGAGAGGGACTAATTACACCACAGAGCGAATCCTCCATGATAGCAGGATCTTTTTTTATAGAGCTGTTCAGGGGAGGAAAAGCACTGGATATGTGTGCCGGTCGGGGAATAAAGACCGGTCAGTTCATCCAGAGTTGTCCGGACGCTATAATAGAAGCATGGGAAATATCCCGCAAAAAGGCAGAAGCTTTTGACAGGGAAATGAAAAGACTGGGTCTTTCAGAAGCCGTAAATATAAGGCAGGGTGATGCTTTAAAACTCAAGCCTTCCACGGCTCCTTCCATTATTATGGTAGACGCACCATGCTCCGGCAGTGGAACCTGGAAAAGGCACCCTGAAATGAAATGGAAGACCGAGGCTGCGGATATTGACCATCTTGTCAAGCTTCAGGAAAGTCTTTTGGAAAAAGCTCTTGAAATGGTTGTGCCTGGAGGAATTGTTGTTTATTCTACCTGTAGTCTTTTCAAAAAAGAGAATGAACAGGTTCTCTCAAGGGTCTTAAAGAGGTACAATAATTTTTATAAAATTGAAGTTCCAATTAAGGGGATACACACAAGAAAAACAAAAAAAGGGATATTTATCTGGCCGGATCTTCCCTGGCTTGACGGATTTTATGTTGCTGCCCTTGGCAGGACCAGTTAGGAGTGACAGGTAATGAAGAGTGCGTTTAAATGGTCAATGTTGCTTATACTTATTGTAATAGTTGTTTCCGCTTTCATGATCTTTTTTAAAGTTTTTGGAGGAGGAGGCAAAGCTGCAATACCGCCTCTGGGAGGATCTACGGTCAGCGAAGCAGTAACGCAGGTTGAAAGAATGAATCTTGAGGCCAGAGTTGAGGAAGTTGAATCTTCCCTTCCTGAAGGAACTGTTTTAACCCAGTGGCCTGAAGCAGGTACAAGGATCAAGGAAGATCAGATCGTAATCCTTAAAGTCAGCAAGGGGGGGAGAAGGATAACTCTTCCTGACGTGAGAGGGTTGGAAAAGGCGCAGGCAGCGGAAAAGCTTCGCGAGGCAGGTTTTGAGATCGGAGATACTGTTTCCATAGAGAATAAACAGGTCTCGGCCGGTATAGTTATAGCCCAGAGCCCGTCTGCCCCTGCAATGGTCTCTCATAAGAAACCGATAGACTTGCTTGTAAGTGATGGAGGAGGAAGAGAAGACGGCAAAATAACCGTTCCGGATCTCCTCCAGAGACAGGAGGATGTAGCCAGAAGAATGATCTCTGAAAGTGGCCTGAAACTTGCCGGAGTAAAGTACGAATATACACAGAACACTCCAAGTGGAATGGTTATGAGGATGTCACCTTCTCCTGGAGACGCCCTTTCTCCTGATAGTGGAGTAGATATTGTTGTCGCTACGATGGAAAGATCCGAGGGAACGGAAGTCGCAGATAACGAGAATAATGTAACTGTAACAATGCCCGGAATGGCTGGGAGAGATCCCGATGAAGGTCAGAAAACAGCGTCTTCAAAGGATGAAGAGGATCAGAAAACTGATGTGTCATTACCAGGAGTTACAGCTTCTGAACAGAAACAAGACGGGGAAAAAAAGGAAAAAACAGTAGAAACTCCACAACAGCAGGAAAGTCGCAAGATAGCAAAGATAAGATATCAGGTACCGCCTCTATCGCAATCCTTGTCACTCAAGATAGAGTTAATCGATAAAGAGGGGACCAGGGTGGTATTGGACAGAGAAGCCAGAGGAGGAGAATATATCTCTCTCGATGAAGGCTATTCTGAAGAGGCGGTAGTTACAATATACCTTGGCGGTGATTTTGTATGGCAGGACAAATACCAGTAACTCCAGTTAGAGAAAGGCTTATAGCTCCTTCTGTATTGTCAGCTGATCCCCTTAATATAGCTGGTGATGTGGAAAAAATAAATGGTCTGTACGATTTTCTGCATGTAGATGTAATGGATGGGAACTTTGTTCCGAATATATCCTATGGTCCGTCTCTGGTGAGTGCATTGAGAAAGAGATATCCTGAAACAGTACTTGATGTACACCTTATGGTGGAAACTCCTGGAAATTTCATAGAGTCTTTTGCCAGTTCAGGAGCAACATATCTGACAGTTCATGTAGAAGCAAGTAGCCATCTCAACAGGCTTCTTTCGGAGATAAGAAAGCTGGGTTGCAAACCCGGAATTACTCTTAATCCCTCGACGCCCTTATGGATGATACAACCTGTATTGCATCTTGTTGATATGGTACTGGTTATGTCCGTCAATCCAGGATTTGGGGGGCAACGTTTTTTACCTGAAACTCTTGATAAAGTTACGACTCTATGTCAATGGAGGGTTTCATCAGGCCATGAATATCTGATAGAGATCGATGGAGGGATATCAGAAAAGAACATACAAAAGGTCGCCGCCGCCGGGGCAGATGTCCTGGTTATGGGGAATGCCGTCTTTAGTTCCGAAGAACCGGAACAGCAGTTAAGGGAAATGCGTGAATTATTGAAGGAGGAGAACCTTTATGAAAGACAGGGCTAAGGCTTTAGCTGACCTGGGTAACGAAATAAGAAGAATAAGAGAGGAAAAAGGTCTGACTCTGGAGGACGTAACTGAGGTGGTCAAGATCAGGACCAATTTCCTTGAGGATATAGAAAACGGCAACTTTGACAATTTCCCAAGTGGAGTGTATGTAAGGGGTTTTATTAAATCCTACCTCAGATTTCTGGGAGCGGAGGATTTATGGAGTCAGTACAAACCCTATCTTTATTCTGAAGATATTATTGATACATCGGACCTGGTCCTTGGAACCCTTAC
>CAZFJG010000063.1:0-8884 GCA_964519285.1 uncultured Synergistales bacterium
GAAAGACAGGCAAAACTGCGGAACAGACTTATCTCAGAGCTCAAAGAGAGGATCCCCCAGGCAGTGCTTAATGGTGCAGAGGGTGATCTCAGGCTTCCCAACAACGTCAACATGAGTTTTATGGGAGTAGAGGGCGAGACTTTACTCCTTGATCTCGATTCTGCAGGTATATCGGCTTCCACCGGCAGTGCCTGTTCATCAGGTTCACTGGACCCATCTCATGTCCTGATGGCCATAGGTCTCGATCATGAGCATGCCCATGGTTCGCTGAGAATGACGGTGGGAGACCTGACCACAGAAGAGGACATTGACTATGTCCTTGAAACTCTTCCCGGGATCATAAAAAGAAGAAGGGAAATGTCTCCTCTGTGGGAAAACATTTCTTCCAAATCGAAATAGTCAGGAGAGAAGATATATGTATACAGAAAAAGTTATGGATCACTTCCAGAATCCGAGAAATGTTGGGGAAATAGAAAATGCAGATGGTATCGGAGAAGTGGGTAATCCAAAATGCGGTGACATAATGAAAATATATATTAAGGTCAGGGACAACATAATTACAGATATAAAGTTCAAGACCTTCGGGTGTGCTTCTGCCATTGCATCATCAAGTATGGCTACAGAACTGGTCAAGGGAAAGACCCTGGAAGAGGCCTGGAGGCTTTCGAACGATGCTGTAGCGGAGGCCCTGGATGGTCTTCCTCCGATCAAGATGCACTGTTCCCTTCTCGCCGAGGGGGCCATTCACATGGCGATAAATGATTATCGACTGAAGCAGGGACTGACTGAGTGGGAGGAAGATCCGGCTCACAGGGCAGTACATGATGATCACCATTGATCCTCATCCCTTTCTCGTCAGAACAGACTCCAGGAACTTTTAGAAAGGCCAAAGGTGATGGAATTGAGCAGCCTTATCTTCACTGAACTTGAACTGGACACAAAATCTCTATATTCCGAAATATTCAGCAGAACTCCGCAGAAGCCATCGGATTACAGTTTTGTTAACCTTTTTTCCTGGAATGAAACACGGAATCATACCATCGCTATTAAAGATGATCTTGCCTGGATAAAGAGCCATGAAGAAGCGGGCTCTGTCATATGGGGGCCTGTAGGGGACTGGTACAGTGTAGACTGGGCTTATTCCCTTGAAAAATATTTTCCCACGGGAGCTATTTTTGAGAGGATCCCGGAGGTTCTTGCGAACCTTCTCTCTGAAGCACTTGGGGACAGGATCGAGATAAGCGAGAACAGGAACGATTGGGAATATATTTACAGTGTGGAGGACCTTGTTTCCCTAAGTGGCAATAAGCTCCACAGCAAAAAGAACAAGCTGAGACAGTTTGAAAAGATGTATGAATACGAGTATCTGGATGTCAGCTCTTCGACGATAGAGGAGATTCTCCTTATGCAGAAGGAATGGTGCAAATGGAGGAACTGTGACGGGACTCCCGGTCTCAAGGCAGAACATGATGCTATCATCAGGGTCCTTGGATCCTGGGATTCTTTTCCCGGATTGCTTGGCGGAGTAATACACGTAGACGGCAGGATGGTTGCCTACACGATAGCGGAACCGATCTCCGAGGATACCCTCGTAATTCATTTCGAAAAAGGCATGACAGAATACCAGGGGATCTATCAGGCTATTAACCAGAAATTTCTCGAAGCCAACGGCAAGGATTTCAAATGGGTTAACCGCGAACAGGATATGGGTCAGAAAGGCCTCAGAAATGCCAAGAGATCATATAACCCTGACCATTACCTGAAGAAATTCCGTGTAAAATGGAAGGGATAGCATATTCAGTCAGAATTTTGTCAGTGGGTTAAAAACTGTAAAGGAGGTTTTGAAAATGACTTTATGGTTAAAATCAGGTTCCTTTGCGGAAAAAGAGGTTGTTCCCGAAAGGTTTTCCTGTGAAGGGAAAGATATCTCACCGCCTCTTGAATGGGGAGATGTACCGGAGGAAACGAAAAGCTTTGTCCTTTTGATGGAAGATCCCGATGCTCCGGCAGGGATCTGGGTACACTGGGTTCTGTACGATATCCCGGCCAGCACCACGGGTCTTGCCGGAGGAGAGGTAAAGGGCACCGAAGGTATCAACAGCTGGAAAAAGTCTGGTTACGGAGGCCCCTGTCCTCCTCCTGGCCATGGAGTTCACAGGTATTATTTCACCCTTTATGCCCTGTCGGAAGATGTAACCGGATTGCCGAAAGGGGCGGACGCAAAGCAGGTCAGAAGTGCCATAAAGGACAAGGTCATCGCAAAGGCTGAACTGATGGGTACTTACGAAAGAAAATAGAGATCTGGACATCTGCATCTGAAAGGGGCAGGAGAGGATCTGCAAAGATCCCCTCTGCCCCTTTTTGTTGAATCCATATCTCTGACTAAAGTATATCTTTTGGTGTCTTTTCCGACTGTAGCAGTATCCTGACGTACTGTGCCCTTTCAAAAGCGTGGGGATCAGTACTGTTATTCTTGTCCATCTTTCCCTTTATTGAGGTTATGTCATTGTATCCGTGCTTATCCATCCAGCTGTTCATAGAGGATGTCATTTCCCCAATGGTATCTATGCCTTGACGGTAGAGGGCACTTACTGTCTGGACACAGCCTGCTCCTGCCAGAAGAAGTTTAAGGGCATCTTTCCCTGACTGGATACCTGTGGAAGCACAAATATCAGAGCTGATTTTTCCGTGGGCCAGGGCAGTGAAGCGAAGGGGGAGTCTGTTTTCCATGGTATTGCTAAGATCGAATCTGAAGATCTCTTTGCCGGTTTCAATGTCCAGATCAGGTTGAAAGAATCTGTTGAAAACTACAATACCCTTTGCTCCCGCTTCAGAAAATCTTTTCATTACGTTGAGGGGATTTGTGTAAAATGAGCTGATCTTTACGCTCACTGGTATTGAACAGTTCCTGCAAATTTCCTGTATTATGTTTACCTGTTCATCTTCCATAGTGGCTGCTGATGCCTCAGTTTTTGTCGGTGTTGAGTAGAAATTAAGCTCAAGGCCGTCAACACCTGTGTCTGCGAGTCTTGGAGCCCATGCCTTCCAGGTTTTGGGAGTTGATGCGTTGAGGCTGGCTATGACAGGAATGGAGAGATTTTCCTTTAATTCCCTGAGCCAGGCAATATGCTGCTGGGGGCCTGTGAAAGTGTTTTCGGAAGGAAGGCTGAGTTCTGTCTGGTGCATTCCTCCAATGGCAAGAATAGAGTCTTCCAGCAGGCCCTCCTCGATCCTGATCTGTTCCTCGAAAAGGGAAGGCGTTACAATAGCCCCGGCTCCGGCCGACTCTATTTTCCGTGCAGCATCGATGTTTCCTGTCAGTTTTGATGCCCCGGCGATCACAGGATTTGCCAGTTTTATTCCCATGTAACTGGTTTCCAGATTTGCCATGGTTCATTCCTCCTCCTTCATTTTCCCAGTATGTACACTGTTCTTTTCATATCTTGACAGACTCAGGATCCTTTCCGGTATTGATGGATGGGATGAAAACCATGTCGAATAAAGAGGACTTGGAGGTATCCAGGCCAGGTCATTGGTAGCAAGTGACGAAAGGGCTTCCCGAAATGAGGATGCATCGGTGTACAGTGCGGCGTATTCATCTGCTTCAAATTCATATTTTCGCGAAAGCCAGCTTTCAAGGGGCGAAATAAACAGGCCGAGAAGTGATGAAACAATGAATATTATTACCAGAAGACGTGGAAGTGTCATATTCTCCATACCAAAAACAGATACAGAGAAGGGTGAGTTCCACATTGCCCATACCACCAGGAAAAGAAAAGCCTGCTCTGCTGTTCCTGCAAGAAGAAGCTTGCGGGTATGTTTTTTGCTCCAGTGTCCAAGTTCGTGGGCGAGGACTCCCAGAACCTGTTGTAGTGACATACGGTCCAGTAGAGTGTCAAAGAGGATTATCTTCTTTGATCTGCCCATTCCTGCCACCATGGCATTAGCATGGGAGGACCTTCTGCTCTGGTCAGCTTTGAAGGCTCCCTTGACAGGAAGACCTGTTCTGCGTATAAGCTGATTTACTTTTTCTTTAAGTTCTCCTTCTTCCAGGGGAACTATCCTGTAGAAAAGTGGCATTATAATCACGGGAAAAATAAAGGATATGCCCATGGAAAAAAGGATTATCGTAATAAAGACGAGAGGTATGCCAAAAGGTCTGCCAGCCAGGGTATTGGCCAGTCCCATGAGAAGAGGTGCAATAGCAAGGCCAAGACAGGTGCTGGTCAGCTGATCTTTCCAGAAGGTCAGGGGTGTTTTTCTGTTGAATCCAAATCTTTCCTCTATTACAAAAGAACTGTACCAGGCAAAGGGTATACTGTAGAGGGTGTATGCAAAGACGAACAGGAAAGTGAACCAGAATCCCTGCCAGAATGGAGTTTGCCAGGTCTGGAAGATCGTTTTCATTATTGAGGTAAAGGATCCTGAGAGAAAAATGACAAGTGTGAGGGCAAAGCTGATTATGGACGAAAAAAGGCCGAAGTTTCTTCTGCTTTTTTTGTAATCTCTTTCCCTCTGCCAGTTGTAGTTTTCCGGAGCATAGGGTGCTATCTCCGGGATCACTTCTTTATGCAGGTCCCTTTCGTATCTTTTTTCATGAAAGTGAAAGAACAGTTCAGATGCCATGTTCAGAACAAGCATTGCGTAAAATAGAGTTTCAATGGTCATTTATATACCTCCGTATTTATTCTGGAGAGTAGGGGCCAGCAGTGAAATGCAGGAGCTCTTCAGGCTCCTGCTAAATATGATGATATTCAACTACATCCAGGCTCTTTTTCCGACATAATTCCTTTATCTTATCCTCGTCCCCGCAGGAGTAGCTGCAGGCAAGACCGCAGCTGGCGGAGAGATTTCTAGGCACAGGTACGATTCTGACCTTAAGCCCTTCTTTCCTGCAGGCTCTCTCAAACATTATGGCCATACTCGTTACGTTGAAAGTCGCCAGACATTTCATTTTCAAAATTACCTTCTTCCTCTTTATGATGTAGGGAACAACTGCAGAACAGTTTTACAGTGTCTTCAGTTTCAGACAGGACCTGGTTCTCGTAATTCTGGGGATATATTTCAAATCCATCGGGAAAAAGGTTGCCCCAGCTGAACATGTCCCTTTTATCGCATAATTCTATCAGTATATCCGTTTCTCTTGTGTGAAGGCCCATTCCAGCTATGGTATTGAAATCCGATATAAGTTCCTCGGAACGTTCGTTAAGTTCATCAGTTATTTCCTGTATTTCCCGGCTTATTATCTCTTTTCCGGAGAATACTTCTGAGGATACTCTTCTCAGGGCGTTTTGAAGGCCGTTTACCTTCACAAAAAGATTTATCAGGTCCTTTCTCAGGTCGGCCAGAAACGCCTTTGATGGTTCATTGTGTCCCCTGAAAGGTCTGTCGTAAATTCCGTCTCCCATTCCGGAGGGATTGTAGCTTTTCTGTCTTCTGGAGTGAAGAGCCCAGGGATTTATTCTTCTGGCCATTTCTTCCCTTTTTTTGCGTTCTTTTCTTGCTTTGGAAGTGCTGAATTCGGCCAATACGGGTTTTTCTGCATCAAGGCCTGTGAAGAAAGGCTCGACGCCGTCAGGAATGTCCTTAGTTTCATCTGAAGACATCCACTTGTTAAGGGAAGAGGTTTTAAATCCCTTTCGCAGAGACAGGGCCTGGCCGGTCCTTCTGGAGACGAATTCAGCAAACCTTTCGAAGGGAATATGTTTCCTGCTCCGAATTATCCTGATATCCCAGTGAAGTTGTCCAATATTGCTGATGATTTCCTGTCTCTTTATTACAAGAAATTCCGGATCCTCAGGTTCAAGCAGTTCTTTGTCTGTGACCAGCGGTAACGCAAGAGGATGAGGATCAGCTGTTGGCACAATGTGATAACCTTCCTGTTCAAGAGTTTCGTAGAATTCGATCATGGCTGCTATCTCAATGTCTATCCATTTTCCGTCTATGACAGGCACCTTTCGAAGGCAAAGGGCAGGGAAATCCCTTATTTCGAGGTATTTCCCCTTTTCTACGATATCTTCTTCAACGAGTTCATTTACATATTCGTGAACCCTGTCCAGTCTTTTTCGGAAAACAGCGTCACTGACATCTGCTATCCCGAAAGAAAAATCTTTTTCTTCGATATAGTTTTCGAAATCCCTTTCTCTTTTGAAAAGGTCCCTGAGATCAGAAAGTACCTGGGGAAGATCCCTGTCATTACATATGCATTCCTCGTAGCTCTTTTGCATAACGGGCTTTAGCAGCTTGAAGGCTTCACCTGAAGGTACTGAATTATATCCTTCTTTCAGAAAAGAATTTCTTACAGCGTCAATAATATATGACCTGGAATCTATTCCTGTAACCTCTTCCTCGGTAATGTATCTGAGAAGGTCCTTTTCAACAGGGTCTGCAGGATAAGGTAGATCCCTGAGGATTTCAAGGAAGAAACCGGAATCCCTCTCTGTAAGTTCTGCCATCATGGAAAGGTCTATCCTGTTCTGCAGGTTTTCAGATTCGGAAAAGAGGATCTTCTGGATCTGGCTGGTGTGGTAATTTGTACGGATAATGATCTCCCCGAGGTGGAGGGCACAACTCTCCAGTTTTTCAAAATTCCTGTTGAGATATCCTCTCTTCTTTTCAGGGCATTTTTCCCTGGAGACCTTTCCGAGGATATGTCCAAGTTTTTCAGTTTCAACCGTGTCAGAGTGAATATCGCACAGGTCAAAGGGTTTGCCTCTTTCCTCTACACTGTTGAAAAACCAACGAACAACTGCCGTGCTTACCACTTCCTTCTCGCCTTTTGTCAAATGCGCCGATCTGTCAATGGATTCAGGCATAGCAGTCTTTTCTCCCTTCCTGGATGATGATCTGATTGTACCCTCTTTTCAGATTGTACGTAACATGCAGAAAAACCTCAAATAGAGTATATGGCAGAAAGGAACCAGATCATGTCCTGTCACTGATTTTATCGAGTGAAATCTCAGATCTTATCTTGTCCCTTAAAATGTCCTGGGGAATTCCCCTTTCTTTTGATATTCTTTTTATGTCGTCGTATTCAAGGGATCTTTTGATGAGCTCTTCTTCGAGATAACCCTCCTTGATCCTGACTTTTCCGAAAGTAGTGTCCCTGTTCTTTATAACATGTTCAAGCATTATCTTTTCGACCTTATAAGATCTAACGCCCAGTGTGGTTGTGTGCCTTATGATTGTATCAGAGAGTATGTAGACCTTGTCCTTTGAGCAGAGGCAGGACAGAGTTATAGCAGGACGGCCTTTTTTCATGGTAACAGGAGTGAGCCAGACATCCATAGCTCCCCCGGCAAAAAGAAGTTCCATTACAGATTCGTAGTCCTGGGGATTCATGTCGTCAATATTAGTCTCAATAACTACAGCTTCTTCCTCCTGATAACCTTCGGCGCTCCTGTCTTCTTCTGTTTCAAGGCTGAATACCCTCAGGATGTTGGGCAGGTCGGTCTTTCTCGTGCCTATACCGGTGCCAGTTCCTTTGATAGTTCCTTCCGGCATTGAGGAGAAAGAGGATGCGAGGCATCCTGCGAGAAGGGCTCCTGTAGGTGTAGTGCGCTCCACAGGATTTCCCTTGGCAAAGATGGGGATATTTTCGAGAAGAAGTGCTGTGGCTGGAGCGGGAACGGGCATGGTCCCGTGGGCACATTCTACAGTGCCTGAGCCTGTATTAAGAGGTGAAAAGACGAATCTGTCTGCAGATGCCATTTCTGCAAGAATAAAGGCTCCGCATATATCAATTATTGAATCTACCGCACCTACCTCGTGGAAATGTATCTTTTCCGGAGAACATCCATGAACTTTTCCTTCGGCCTCGGCAAGTATCCTGAAGGCCTTTTTAATTTTTTCTTTGAGGTCACTGTTCAGACTGCTGGAATCGACGATCTGACAGATATCTGAAAGGTGACGATGGGGATGATGTTCTGAAGTTTTTATTGTAACCTTTGTTCCCGTTATGGAATTCCTCTCGTCCTTATTTATATCTATTTCGTAGCCCTCGAGGGGTATTCTGCTGAGTTCTTTCAGGAATTGCTCTCTGTCGAGGCCAAGATCGAGCATTGCTCCGAGAAACATGTCTCCGCTTATTCCTGCAAAGCAGTCAAAATAAATAGTTTTCAAGTTTATCATCCTCCAGATGTTATGTCCTATATGACCTTATCTTTTACAGTTTTGTAACCATGGAGGTCCAGAGAGACCTTTTTACAGCTTCCGGAACTCAGAACGGATAGAATTTCCTTTCTCATCCGCAAAGCCTTTTCCATCAGTTCTTCAGGAACTTCAATGCGTAAGTTACCCTCTTCGTTTCTTATCCTGACAGTATCCAGGCCCAGGTCCCGAAGGGAGTTTTCCATTTCGGCTGTTTTTTGAAGTTCCTTTATCTCGAGTTTTGTATTCTCCGGAAATCTCGTGGCAAGACAGGCAGTGGCACTTTCATTCCACCAGGGTATTTCCAGAATACCAGCGAGTTCCCTGACTTGTTTTTTTGTAATGCCAGCCCTGGCAAGAGGTGAAAGAACCTGGGGATATTTTGCGAGGATACTTGTTCCAGGCCTTGTGGGGTCCTTGAAGTCATCTGCATTGGATCCTTCCATTACAGCTTCGGTCCCATGATCAAAGGAATATTTCAGAAGGGTCTTGACCCTTGCCTCCTTGCAGAGGGCACATCTTTCAGGTCTGTTGTAAATAACGTTTCTGATCTTCAGTTCGGGCCCCTCAATAAAATCGTGGTTGATTCCAAGATCCGAGCAGAAGGTTACTGCTCTTTCCATTTCTTTCTCAAAATGAAGCCATGAACGGAAGGTAACTGCATGAATCTCTGCTGGAGAAAGGATCCTTGCCATGAGAGCCACAAGGAGACTGCTGTCAGTTCCACCGGAAAATG
>CAZFJG010000064.1:0-8813 GCA_964519285.1 uncultured Synergistales bacterium
GACAAGCTTCTTTGAACCAATTATAAGTTCCACCTGTGGATCGGATAGAGAGCCTTCTATGGCCACTTCTCCCTTTAGAGAGCTCTTGACAGGTAATTTAATGTCAAGAGATTCCGAGAGGTCCCCGCAGTTTATGTCCCTGAAAGCACCGTTAAGGGTCAAAGCTGTAGTTGCAGGACTTGTGAAATTAACTCTCCCGGTAAGATCGAAGTTTCCCTCTGCGTAAGATCCCCTGAAGGAAGTAACATTGAAAATACCTTCTGAATAGTTGCCTTTGATCTCATTTTCTAACAGTTTACCGGGAAAAATCTCTGCCAGAGAGGGTGAAGCTATAACAAGGTCAGCCTCTGGATCTTCGGAAAGAAGGTCTTCAGCTTTTCCTGTTATATTAAGGGAATTTCCTCTCCATTTTACATTTAGTTTATTTAAGGTTGTGGTATTTCCAGAAGATGAAAAGTCTACTTCTACTTCTTCGAAAAGATCTTCCCTGGTTCTTACCTTCTGTGACTGTAAAACCCCTTTGACTCTGCTTGACTTTGCATCCTTCTGAATGTTGACTTTTCCCGTTATGTTGCCCTGTAAATCCAGGGATTTTATCTTGCTGTATTTTTTTGACAACACGGAAAGATCCACATTATCTGCAGTAAAGGTCATATCACTTTTTGGGTCATTGCCCAGCTCGATCAGGCCGTTTCCTGTTATTCTGGCATTATTCCAGATTCCTTTGCCAGTAAAATCGACGGTCCTTCCCTTTTCAACATGGACAGACGCAGAACAATGTCTCAGATCCTGGTCTTTGAAGGTCAACATCTTTTCGGTACTGAAGGAAACTTCTCCGGATAATTCTTTTACAGGTCCCCTGAGGTTAACTTTCATAGTAGTTATGATTCCATGCACAAAATCCAGCCATGGAAGGGCCTGTGTCCATTTTTCCGGTTCAACTTCAGAACCCTTAAGTACCAGTTCCGTTGGCAGCCCACTTTTTGCGAGTTCAAAGGACATCTTCCCCTCCACTGAGGAACCGAAAACCTTTATTCTGGCTTCTGGTATCTCGAGTTTCCCCTTGTTGAAATGCCAGGTGGCAAAACCATCATTAAAAAGGAAACTGGAGATCTTGAGATCGTCCGGTCTCATTTTTCCTTCAACCTGAAGTTCAGGCCACACTCCTTTTACTGTTACTGAAGAACTAAGCCCTCCGGTAAAACTTGTTCCACCTGTATGGGGAAAAATGTCTGATATGATCCCTGCCCTTGCTGTTTCAAAAGTTCCAGTCAGAAGGACCTTGTCGTTGATCTCCCCAGAAAGAGCAATAGATGTTTCGGAAGAGTTTATTTTCAGATCCTTTATTTTAAAACATCCTTTATCTGCAAGGATCTTTCCCTTTGCAGAAACATGTATTCCGTTGACAGAACCGTCAACGATCATCTCCATAAACTCCTGGGGAGAATCTGTGATAAGTAAACCCTTTTCCAGCATTACAGAGCCTTTTTTAGAGAAAAGGAGTGAATCGGAAATAGATATCCTTTGAACCATTGTCTTATCGGGGCCAGAAACAGTGACAAGCCTTTCGAGAAGGGATATGAAAATATCCATGTCTGTGGTACTTTTCTGGATTTTCAGGTTTGCGATCACTATCTTCCCTTTAAGAAGGGAGAAGATATCTGGCTGAAGTTCGATTCTTTCAGCTATTATGAATTGTTTTTCATCTGCAGTGACGTTAACGTTCTCAGCATAGTATCCTGTAATAGGATTACCTTTTATGACATCAGCTGTGAAACAGCACCCGAGTTTCTCCTGGAGGATCCGGCTGATCTCTGTGTCAAGATGATCTATGCCAATATCGCTGTTCTTTGTCCATAATAATGCTCCTGAAAATATCAGTATCAAAAAGATCAGGATAAATGCAAAATACTTTAATTTTTTCATTTTCCACCTCTTGTAACAAGTTTCCCGGACAGAATTCTGTCGAAAGGAGGTAATAATTACCACGGATAATCTTAGAACAGAACCGGATGAATTCAACCGGGGTAATTACGTATAAAAATATATGTTGATGTTATTAACAATATGTGGATATGTGGAAAAACATGTGGATAAAGAGCAGAAAAAGCTCTCTCAACTCCCTTTATAACAGAAAATGTGGACAAATTGCAGGTATGTGCATTATTTTTTCAGGGACCAGTAATTATCTGACATGGATCTGTAAGAAGAATCTCTCCTCCGTGAAACCCTGTCTCCGCTTTGCCCGCTATTTTCAGGGATTCCCCCTTTTGCGGAATAATGGGGCTGCATTCTTCCCAGTCTGCATCATAGATAACTACGGAGAAATTTCCCTTTGAAGGTAGTATAATGTGCCGTGAACCATTCTGGATTATACTTTGGACTTCGAGGTCCAGAATAATGAATTTCCCATCGATATAGGGCATCTCCCACCAGGCCTGCTCGGCTGTGAAAATTCTTCCTTTGACACTTTCCCAGAGACCTGTAGAATTTTTTCTGGCCTTTCTGAAAGCCCTGCTTATCCTTTCGTCGTACCTGGTGTTAGGGGGTATTGTCATTGGAAGGGCGAAACCCTTGAGAACCATAACTTCGTTAACAAGAACCTCCCTGTCTTTTTCCTTAAGCCATACATATGCAAGGATTCTACCGTACCTGTCCCTTGTAACAGTGTCAGTTTCAAGGGTAACGATTCTTTCTTTGACCAGTTCTTCATTTGCAATTCTCGCATCTTCTGCAAGTTCTTCAACAGGTCTTTCCGGATGGTGTAGTTCAGGTGTATCAATAAGTAGATATCTGACTGTAACGATGTCCCTTTCTATCCTGACCCTTATGGTGTCTCCATCGATGACTTCAACAACCTCACCAGTAAATTTCCCGGCCGAGGAAGTTGGTGGATACATTAGAATTGAGATAAGGAACATGGATAAAAACAGAAGCAGTGCAGTTTTTAAAGGGAAAGCCCTTTTAAAGGAGTTCATTTCTTAACCTCCAGGAAAATTTAAATGCTAAACATCTGACGTGATAGAATGTTTAATGCCAGGTAATTGACTCAGCGAAAATATCATGCTCAGTCCTTTCATTTGCCTGATCTTCATTATAATAGCCTTTACTCCTTCCTGGTGAACAAAAAACGATCCAAAAGAAAGGTTCTATAAAAATGATAAAGTTTTTCCCTGTAAATTTTACCAATAAGAAGGTATCATTTATGTTTATACAGGTGTATTCGCCCACTCATCTGGAGGGACAGTTCGAATTGGATAAAACAACCTTCAATAAAGGCTTTGTTCAGACTTACACAGATGAATATGGATTTACCCTGAGAAAGTATACAGAAATACTTGCAGGATATTCCGGAAATATTCGGCTCACTGGACCAGGAGATGCCGAAACTTTATGGTCAGATCATGTTATTGATTGCCTTTATTCACTACCCTTTCTTCCCGGGAAAGGAGAAGTTATTGATGTCGGAACGGGAGGAGGTTTTCCGGGTATAGTATGGGCAATTTGCAGACCTGACCTGAATGTCTTTCTTCTTGATAGTGTCAGGAAAAAATGTACGGCTTTGAAGGATATTGCAAAGGAACTCAGTCTTTCCAATATTACGGTTATCTGGAGCAGATCGGAAGATTATGCAGCGACAGAAAAGGAATCTTTTGATGTTGCCTGTGCAAGGGCTTTATCCGATACAGGAACTCTTGCTGAATATCTTGCCCCCCTTGTGAGAACAGGAGGAATTGTTCTGGCTTTTAAAGGTCCCAGAGTTCACGAAGAACTTGCTCATTTAAAGAATAAATGGCAGATCATTGGATTGGATGACCCCTCAATCTATCCTTACGTAATTAATGAAAAAAAACATTTTATAGTTCGCTGGAATAAAAATAAGCCTTGTTCTTCACGTTTTCCCAGGAGACCTGGCGTTGCAGAGAGAAAACCCTGGTGGAGGTGAGCCTTTGAAAATCATAGCGATAACAAATCAAAAAGGTGGAGTCGGAAAGACAACAAGCTGTATAAACCTTGCAGCGGAGCTTGGATGTATGGGTTATAGTGTCCTTGTGGTGGATATCGATCCACAGGGGAACTGTACAAGCGGATTGGGAGTTGATCCCTCCACTCTTGACTACACCCTTTATGATCTCCTCATTGATGGAGTTTCACCAGCCGAAGTTGTAGCAGATACTCAATGGGAAGGAGTTAGTATCCTTCCAGCCAATATAGACCTCGCCGGGGCTGAAGTGGAACTTGCTGGTGCCATTAGCAGGGAGACCAGGCTTCAACGGGGACTCGCAGGAATTGAAGGTTACGACCTTACAATTATCGATTGTCCACCATCTCTGGGTATTCTCACAATAAATGCCCTTGTAGCGGCTAACAAACTACTCATTCCTATCCAGTGTGAATACTACGCACTCGAGGGAGTTGGCCAGTTAACCAGGACAATACAGCTTCTCAGAAATTATCTAAACCCCGTGCTTTCCATTGATGGAGTTCTGCTGACCATGTACGATACAAGGACCAGATTATCTTCTGAAGTCGCTGAAGAAGTTCGCAACCAGTTCAAAAAGTGTGTCTTTGAAACCACTATTCCAAGAAATATAAAGCTTGCAGAGGCACCAAGTTACGCAATGCCTATCGGATATTATGAGACGCAAAGTTCCGGAGCGGCTGCTTACAGATCTTTTGCCAGGGAGGTTGCTGTGAAATGGCTAAACAAAGATCTTTAGGAAAAGGACTTGGTGCCCTCATCCCGGATAATTCCTCCTACCCTGTCGTAGAGACCGGGTCAGATGATATGGGCAAAGAAACAGTATACAATCTGCCCATTGATCTGATACAGCCAAATCCCTCCCAACCCAGGAAAGATATAAAAGAAGAAGGAATAGAGGCTCTTGCATCGTCGATCAGAGAACATGGAATAGTTCAACCCCTTGTTGTAAGAAAAAGGGATAATGACTCAGGATTGTACCAGATAGTAGCAGGTGAACGCAGATGGAGGGCCGCCAGATTAGCTGAGTTAGATGAAATTCCAGTACGAGTTTTCACCGGTTCTGACAGTGAAGTTATGGAAGTTTCCCTTATAGAGAATATACAGAGGGAAGATTTGACGCCACTGGAAGTAGCAGAAGCTATAAAGCAACTAATCGACCATTTTTCTTTAACTCAGGAAATGGTGGGCAAAAGACTTGGATGGAGTCGGACTGCAATCGCCAATAAGTTGCGTCTCTTAAATCTCCCTAACCCTGTAAAGGAAATGTTGAACATGTCATCTTTGTCAGAAGGACATGCCAGGACCCTCTTGTCACTTCCCGATGATGAACTAAGAATCGAATTTGCCCGTCAATGTGTTAATAATGGTTGGTCCGTAAGACAGCTTGAAGAAAAAATAAAGTTGTATCAAAGCAGAAGTAATACAAAAGATTATGAAGTAGATTACGATCTTTATGTTATACCACCTTCAATAAGATCTTTATCCCGTGCCACTGGTATTAAAGTAAAAGTTTCCGGTAAGCACGGTCAAAGAAAGGTTTCTTTGAATGGCCTTACAGAAGAACAGGTTGAAAATATGTTTAAGATACTTGAATCAAAAATGGAACAATTATTTCCCGGGAAATAATTATCCCTATAAGATTGGAGAATTATAAATGAATAGATCCTTGTCTGATCTAATGACATTTGGGAAAGTTGTTTCTTCAGCACTTTTGATATGTGGTTATATTGTATTAGGTTTTATTATTGGGAAAAAGCTTGTTGCATACGGCTTTGCGGACTATTTTATATTTATAATCGCTTTTCTCGGGGCGTTGATAGGATTGTGGCAAAGCTGGAACTGGTTGAAACCTCTTTGGAAGAAATAATGGAAAAAAATAGAATAGTAATTATCCATCAGTTGTACTACCACAATTCATAAGAAAACCCTAGTAAAGAATGTAGCTAATTCTTAAAATTAATCATACTTTCATGGTATTTTAACTCAACTTCACATTTATTAAATGAACAGAACCTTTGCAAAGGTTCTGGGAGAAGATATGTGAATAAAATAAGCAGTTCATTCAGCTTTTCTTAAGAAATTACCGGAACATTTCGTACAACATGCTGAAGAACAGATATTACTAAAGACTGGTATGTGATAAAATTGCCGTTCTTTATTTCCCGATAACATAATAAAAGCATTACAGTACTACGCTTGACCGATCATCTTTGTTTTGTATTGTGTGCTGGGACAGCAATATGTAACGGTTAAAGACAAAGCACGTGTGATCTATATGAAGATCATAAGATCGTCTTTAAAATCCTCTTGAAAGGTGCAATATGGATTATGTGGTCTTGAAAAAGACTTGAATGTTTTAAAGGTCTTGAAAGTTAAAGATTTAATTGTTTATCTTAAAAAGAAGTTTAATATTTCTAATAAAATATTAAGAAAAATATTAATAAATTATAATTGTAATTTATAATGGAATTTTATGCTTTAAAATATGGATACTATATATAGTATAATGTGTAATAAGAACTTATCCACTCATTATCCACAATATATTTATAAATGCAGAAAAAATACGTTATTTTATTCCTACTTCTCCACTAAAGTTACACACAATTGTTGATAACTTGAAAAAAAAGGGAATTTTTTTTTGCAAGGTAGTGTTTCACGTGAAACACTACCTGGTAATCTGTTATGATATTTAAGAAGCATTATATAGGAGGATAATAATGGAAAATATATTTGCGCCTTGGAGAATGGAATATATTCTCGATGATAATAAAGAGAATGGTTGTATATTTTGTAATTTCCCATTAGAAAAAAATGATAAAAAACGATTAATTGTAGCCAGGAGTAAAAAATGTTTTGTTATGCTCAATGCATACCCTTATAATAACGGACATTTAATGGTGTCTCCTTATCGCCATATTGCAGATTATGAAAATCTAAGCTTTGATGAATTAGTAGACATACATATAAATGTTCAAAAGGTAATAAAAATGTTGAAGCGAGTACAAAATCCACAAGGATTTAATATAGGTCTAAATCTGGGGAAAACTGCCGGTGCTGGTTTTGACGAACATCTTCATGTACATATAGTTCCTCGTTGGAATGGTGATACTAACTTTATGCCTGTTCTGAATGATACTCGAGTTATTCCTCAATCATTGTTGGAAACATATAAATTATTTAAAGAAGATTGGGATAAGCATGAATGTTAGATACTTCTATAAACCTAAAAAAGAATGTATAACAGAAATGAAGATAAAAAAATCATTATTCATTTCATATATTACAGATATTTCAACAGAGAATATTATTCGAGATCTTTTAAATCCAGTAAAAAAACAGCATAATATGGCAGACCATAATTGTTATGCTTATAGATATGGTTTAGATAATATAGTCGAATATTATTCAGATGATGGAGAACCTTCAGGAACGGCTGGTCGCCCTATACTTAATGCAATTCATAATAATGAATTGACATCAACCTTAATTATTGTAACTCGTTATTTTGGTGGAATAAAACTTGGAGTTCGTGGCTTAATAGATGCATATTATAACTCTGCTTGTGTTGTAATTGAAAAAGCTGGAATTAAAAAGTGTATTCCAGCTTTTTCAATTACGTTTTCTGTTGGTTATGATAATTATAATATGGTTGTTAATAAGATCATAGAAATATGTGGTGATAAGATTCAACCTCTTTGCAAATATACAGATAAAATTATAGTAAAAATGGCTATACCCTTCATGTATAAAAGAGAAGTAATAGAATATCTCAATTCTCAGAAAGATAGAAATATAGTAAGCTTCTAATCAAAAAATCCATAAAAATCAGCATATTTTGCCCTCAAAGAAGACTAATTGTGTAATTATGTTCCTATATTTACCCAAAAAGAAGAATGTTTCACGTGAAACATATATATAACAAAAAGCAATGGTCAATTTAGGTGAAATGTTTTATACGCATATTATAAACGACAAATGGTAACTACCTTGCAATATATTCGTCAACCGTTATAATATGTTGTTGACATAAATGGGGGTGAGCGGAATGCAAGATAGCAGATTACATTTGATGATACTTGCTTCTATATTTGCAATACTTACAGCTATAGGAGCCCAGATAAGAATTCCCTTTCCAATAGTACCCCTTACACTTCAGACATTTTTTGTACTTTTTTCAGGAATGATATTAGGGTCAAGGTGGGGTGCAATTTCCATGTTCCTTTATGTGATGCTTGGTCTTATAGGCCTGCCATTTTTTGCCGGTGGTGGAGGAATGCAATATATAGCGCATCCAACATTCGGATTTATTGTATCTTTTATTCCTGCAGCATGGATTGCAGGACGGTTCACTATGGCTGGCCGAAGATATATCCACTATATTACGGCAGCATTCGTGGCTACTGGCGTGATATACATAATAGGACTTTTGGGGCTATATTTGAATTTGAATTATGTTATTGGAAAATCCGTTTCTGTATTTCAAGTTTTCAAGATAGGCATGTTGCCTTTTATTCCAGGGGCTCTAATTAAGATAGCGACCTCAGCCCTGCTAGCATGCAAAGTTATTTCGCGGATACACAGAATACGTGGATATGATTCGGTTTAAATTCTCATGAGGTACAAATAGCTAAACAGATAAAGAGAGCGTAAAGACTGACCTATGCTGACTTAAATTTGTCAAGAGTTACTGATCAGTGACCTTTCTGATATATTGTTCAACATTGAATTTCCTTTTTGCGCCATTAAAATTCATGTACCGTATCTTTCCATAGACATTGTGGCTTGGCCATGCTCTGTCATGTACCCCTCCTATGGCCCATGCCAC
>CAZFJG010000065.1:0-8811 GCA_964519285.1 uncultured Synergistales bacterium
TTCGCTAGCTATCTTCTCTTATCCGTTATTACCTATAATTCTGTCAAGGTTCATAGCCACCGCTCTCAAGCGGCGCGAAGGGTATCTTACCATTTCCCAAACAGAAGTCAACCCCGAAAAGCAAAAAAATCTTCAAAAAGTAAAATAAAAATATGATGGATGGTCAGAAGGATAAAAAACAGGCTTTTCCTGACATCAGAAAAAGCCTGTTAAAATCTCTGGAATGATCTCTAATAAGACTTGGCAAATAACGCCATTCTTGCATTATCTTTGCCCGTGTAAAAACATTTTCCCCTGCTTTCTTCAAGGGGGAAACATCTTACAGTTGCACCGGTAGCTTCCTTGATCTCTTTTTCCTGGGCAACATCACCTGCAAAAAAAGCCCGAATAAAACCACCTTTTGTATCGAGAATGTCTCTGAATTCATCGAAAGTACTTACAGTATGGGTATTCTCTTTCCTGAAATTCAGAGCTTTCTTATATATGGCATCCTGAATACTCTCGAGGATATCGGGAACTTTTTTTTCTATCTGGTCAATATCTATCATTTCCTTACCGGCATTATCTCTTCTTACCGACATAACAGAATTTTTTTCAAGATCTCTTTCACCTATTTCAAGCCTCAGAGGAACTCCTTTTTGAAGATGATAGAAAAACCTGTCTCCCGGTCTCATGTAGAATCTTTTGTCAACCTCTACATGCAGTCCTCCGAGAATCTTATTGAGTTTACCTGCAATTTCCTCCGCAAGGGGAATTAGTTTTTCATTGAGGACCTCTTCTGACTTGCTGATCGGGAGTATCGCAACTTTCGTGGGAGCGACTCTCGGCGGGAGGACAAGGCCGTCATCATCTGAGTGGGTCATAATGATGGCCCCTATAAGACGTGTTGAAACTCCCCAGCTGGTAGTCCAGGCGTATTCAACATCCAGATCCTTATTCTGGAATTTTATATCAAAGGCCTTTGCAAAATTCTGCCCGAGAAAATGGCTTGTTCCTGCCTGAAGAGCCTTTTTGTCGCTCATCATTCCTTCGCAGGTATAGGTATTAACTGCTCCGGGAAATCGTTCTCCGGCGGATTTTTCACCTGCTATTACTGGCAGGGCAAGAATATCTGTCATAATTGAACGATAGACTTCGAGCATCTTAAGAGTTTCTTCGATAGCTTCTTCCTTTGTTGAATGAGCTGTATGTCCTTCCTGCCAGAGAAACTCGGAAGTTCTGAGGAAAAGTCTTGGACGTTTTTCCCACCGCATTACATTGGACCACTGGTTTATCAGAATAGGAAGATCACGCCAGGACTGCACCCATTTGCTGTACATGTGGCCAATTACTGTTTCAGAAGTAGGCCTTACCACAAGAGGCTCTTCAAGCTCCTCTCCTCCGGCATGGGTAACCACTGCACATTCAGGAGCAAATCCCTCAACATGTTCTGCTTCTTTTTCAAGAAAGGAACTTGGGATAAGGAGAGGGAAATAAGCATTTACGTGGCCTGTCTCCTTGAATCGCGTGTCAAAATGATCCCGGACAGATTCCCACAGGGAATACCCGGTGGGTCTTATTATCATGCATCCTCTCACAGGAGCATAATCAGCCAGTTCAGCCACCTTGATAACATCCAGATACCACTGGGAATAATCATCTTTTCTTGATGTTATGTTCCTTGCCATTTTTCGATTCCTCTCTATCTTTACAGGATTATGCGATAAGGACATAAAAGGTCCTGCTTGCTTAAAAAGTCACGCATGATTGTAATTTTACTTCAGAAAGGTAATGATGCAAGTCTTCAGGAACTGGATCCAGACTTTGGCCTTTTTAGGATCAGTCAGGTTTTTTCGTGGAGAACCTGGTCTTCCAGAAAGAAATAATTTTACCTGCAAAAGCAAAAACCTTTAGCTCCCATACGTGAAATTCAAGTTTGACCCTGTCAATGGGAAGCTGATCCTGAAACCTGATCACCGGAGATGTTGACCTGGCAAGGATCTGGCTAGGATAGACACTTCTGTGTCCACTAACAAAAAAGGCGACTATACAGGCTATTGCAGCGTAGGATGCTACATTTGAACCGAAGATCTCAACCGCCATAATGGTAGCAGCAATTGGCGTATTGGCACATGCTGCAAGCACTGCAATAAATCCAAGTGGTCCATAAAGCATTGGTTCAAGACCAAAAAAGCTTGAGAAGGTAATTCCTGAAGTAGCACCAATGAAGAAGATGGGTGTTACAATACCACCGCTACCGCCACAGCTCAGGGTTATGCTCGTTATCAAAGATTTCCAGAAAAAAGCAGACATGGGAATATCCTCTCCCCTGATAGCAGCATGCATTGTCTCTCCTCCCAGACCAAGGTAATCTGTTCCAAGAAAAAATGTCAGGATAAGTATAACCGCACCTCCTAAAAGGGCTTTTACGGCAAGATTGGTCTTTAATTTTTCAAAAAATCTTTCTGATAAAGTCAGGATCTCTATGTGCATAAGTGCAACAAGACCAAAAAAGATACCGGCCAGTATTATCCACAAAAAAGAAGGCACATCAAATGAATTGGGAACACAGGTAAGAGAAAGGCAAAAATACTGGAGACCCATACGAGTTGCAACATGATATGCTACAACTCCACTGATAAAAGAAGGAAGCATTACATCATAGAGCATTTGTCCAATATAGAGAACCTCGAGTCCAAATATGGCCCCAGCTACGGGAGTTCCAAAAACGGCGGAAAATCCTGCGGAAATACCGCAAACCACGAGTTTTTTTCTGTCTATATTGTTAAATCTCAACCATTGGGCCATTGTCGACGTTAATCCAGCACCTATTTGTGCCGCAGGCCCCTCCTTACCGGCGGAACCACCGGTGGCAAGCGTTATTATTGTAGTTACCAGTTTGACTGGAATGACCTTTACATCGATACAGCCCGATTTTTGGTGAATAGCATCTATAACCTTTTCCGTACCGTGGCCTCGGGCATCAGGAGCAAAGAACCAGATCATCAGAGTGCTTGTAACAAGGCCAGCAGGAAGAAGGACAACCAGGCTTAACGGAGGAAGAGAAGCAACAAAATCTATAGCCCATTCGAGGCTCAGGATAAAAAAAGCAGTCAATCCTCCAACTGACACTCCTGCAATTACTGCAAGAAATAACCACTTTATCAAGGCATATGCAAGAATAAATTGTTCCTTGGCGATATATTCTATTTTTTGTCTCAGCTTTAACATCTCCGTAGGGTAAAAAAAAGGAACTCTCGTTTCCCTGCCATTAACCGGGACCGAGACTTCTGCTTCAAAACAGCATACTATGAGAATTTTATCACAAATTCTGCGACTTTAAAACGCATACTGTATAATAACAACCATTTCAGTCACTTCTCAGGAAACGTCTTACAATAAGCAAAGCAGCGATATCATCGGTATCCCGCGGAAGAAACTGTTTTAAAAAGGGAAATGTGCATCTTAGAATTCCTGGTTTTTTTATCTTCCAGTATTCCTTCTTTGACTGCAGAGTTGTATCCCTCTCGTCAACTTCTGTAAAAGGAATACCCTTTTTATCAAGTTCTTCCCTAAGACTTCTGCTCGTCGTGCCAGAACCCAGAATAACTTTTTCAATTGATATTTCTTCATTTTTTAACGAGCACCCCTCAAGCCTGCCTTTTTCAAGGGACTCCCAGGAATGGAAAAGTATAATATCGGCAAAGAACTCAGGATTACTACCCCGTATTATTCCTGATGAATAAAGTCTTCCTTCTTCGTCGACTATGGCCCATCCTGTTTTCGATTTTCCAGGATCTATTCCAAGATACATTATCTATCACCTGTTGTGGAGGCCCACCTTGGATACAGCCAAAGCCACTGTTCTGGATATTTTTCTATCCAGGAACTAAGCATTGCATTTGCAAGGACTACGGACTCTTCCATATTATTCTCAGAACTTTCGGATGAAGGCTCTTTTAAGGGAGGTAAGATATAAAGGTCATGATTTATTCCGTCCTTTTTTCTTATAGAAAAGACCGGCAAAACAGGGCATCCAAGTTTTGAAGCCATTTTAAAGGGTCCATAGGGGGTACTGGCCGGTATTCCCAGAAAAGGTGCTACTATACCCTTGTCCCTGACATCCTGATCGATGAGAATCCCCAATATTTCCTGTTTTTTCAGACAGCGGATAGCCGATTTGAGATCAAAACCTTTGCTTATAGTCTTTACTCCATACTTTTCCCTTGTATTTACAATCATGTCGGTAATTCTTTCATCCCTCTGTTCGGCACCTATTGCATTCATTGGGTATCCCTTTAATGCCACTTGTGCTGCAAGAATTTCCCAATTCCCCAAATGGGCTGTCAAAAAGATAACTCCCCTGTTTTGTGAAAAAGCTTTTTCGAGGTTGTCCATACCGTGAAAGGTCGTAACCCTGTTAAGGTCCAGCCTCCCTGAAGACATCCTCATTATCTCAGCCACCGAGCGACCAAGATTTGCATAGGAATCCCTGACTGTCTTTCTTGCTACTGTTACTCCCTTTCCAAGGGCCTTTACTGCCCTTTTTTCTGCTGCATCGACTTTTTTCCTGCTGAAAAACCATAAGGCTCTGCCAAGGAATGCCCCTGTTGAAACTGCAAATCTGTGAGGCAAAAAGGCAATAATGTACCTGAACAAAGTAATTAATGACCAAATTATATTTCTGGACAAATCGAAAAGGCCCTCCTCTACGTATTTATCTGTAGATTATATACCCGATCATTTTTATTATCATGATTTTAAGCTATACTTAAAATATCTGAATATTTGGGAGGTATCCAATATGCTAACTCGTATACTATATCCTATAGACCTGTCACCTCGTTCACAAAAGGGTCTGTTATGGATCACAGAGAGAGTCCTTAAAAAAGGTTCACAACTTGTAACGGTACATATAGTAGACACTGCGGCTGGGACAGAAACTCCACGATACGCTCATGACGCAAGAATAAGTCTGCAGACACTATGTGATACGCTCATTCCTGAAGACATTTCCTGTAAGGTCATTGTAAAGGCAGGCAATATTCTGGAAGACCTCCCGGAAGTTGCTCATCAGGAAAAGTGTACTTTCGCAATTATCCCCGTCAGGGAAAGCTCTGACCCGGTTCCCCTTGTAAAAAAAATGGCGATACCACAGTTTCTGCTCAGAGCCAGGAACGGATCCTTCCCCGAGGAAGACGTTTTTTCAAGAATCGTTGTAGCAGTTGATCTTTCTCCGGAAAGAACCTATCACCTTCTTGAAAATCTGAAAAACATTCTGGCTGACTCTGAGGTCTCTCCCCAGATAACGCTCTTACATGGTGTGCCACTTGAAGATGCCGGGCAATCACAGGAGCTTATCCATTCAGCTACAGAAGCACTTGAGGAGGTAAGAGAAGAAGTAAGCCGTTGGAATCCCAATACCAGCTCTGAAATTGTCAGCGGTCAACCAGAAGAGGAACTTCCTGGGAAGATAGCAGATCTTGACCCAACCCTTCTGGTGTTAGGTTTATCTATACACAGCGAAATGTGGGGGCTTATCCTTGGCAGCACTGCTGAATCATTACTAGAAAAGGCGAATTATCCCGTTCTGATAATTCCCTCGTAAATAACCCTTGACATTTATACCCCTACTGGGTATTATTTACCTAAATTACTCATGGGGGTATTTTTATGAGATCATTTTTGGCATTTGCTTACATTTTTGTAATATTTTTTGGGCTAATGTACCCGCTACTTGGCATAGCTGTTTTTGCTTTTATGGGGATCATGGTTTTCGCTGGTAGAAGGAAAAAGTGGTGTTCCTCTTACTGTCCGAGAGGAAGCTTTCTTGATATTGTGATGTCCAGAATTTCTCCAAGCAAGCCCGCACCGAAATGGATGAGAGGGAAATGGATTAAAAGAGTAGTTCTCGCGTCATTTATTACGGTATTTATAATTCAGTTGCAAATGGCGGGGCTTTTGGGGAGCTGGCCCCAGGACGGCCTTATAAAACTGGGAACAGTTTTTGTGAGAATGTGTATTATTTCTTCCGCTATTGCAATACCTCTGGCACTATTGAGAAATCAGAGGACATGGTGTTCTTTCTGTCCTGTGGGCAATCTGCTCAGGAAAAGTTCCTGAGCAGAACAACAGTAAATCAGGGGGGACATAATGGCCCCCTGATTTACTACTATACCGGAAAGAGCTACTTCAACTTCAGAGGAATAATGGCTTCAGGACCAATTACCCTGAAACTGAAGGATTCAGTAATAAAGAGACTTACTTTTTCTTTTGCCCTACTCTGGTAACCCACAGAAAGATCCTGTCCGAGCGCAAGTTCCATATCTCCACCTCTAAGCGAGACAAGATAGGAACCATCAACTACCGGCGAGAGAATAATGCCTCCATCCGCTATTGATGTTACACTTTTACTCAAGGGATAACCTGATATCTTGCTGTATATGAAAGTCCAGAGATTTTCATCAGCCACAAGTGCATAAGGTCCTTCTACGGCGTTTTTGCCAAGCTGCATTGCTGCCTTACTGATGACGTCCATAAGGGATTCTTTTGATCCCTCTATTGTATTTTCAGCAGCTGCGTCTGCCAGACCAGTAATACAGGCCTGTTCTAATCCCTTATAAACAGCTTTTTCCTCAAACTGTGCAATTTTTTTAGCTGCATCTGCAAGTGGCCCCAATTCAGGATCCATAGAACCTCTGCTTATATTGTCAAGTTCCCATGTTTCAAGTTCGAAATTAACCCTAACTTCTGCAAGAGGCATAACCTTATGTACTCCAAAGGCAAGATCATCATCTTCACTTTTTACCAATTCCAGCCTTCCAAGAGGCTGTGCTGCATGCTCCCAGCCAAAGGGACCAGCCACATCCACAAACTTCCTTGCAGACAAATGGGATTTCAATACTGCAGATGCCTGTTCATCAATTTCAGACCAGGCCTCTTCTGTGATGTTTGAAATGGATCTCTTAAGGATATCCATATATTTTACCCTCCCTTATTTCACATATAAATTAAATTTTACTTCAAGCTGCCAATGTTCAGGCTACCCGAATCTTTCCCTCCGGAATCTCCGTCCCCACTTTCTTCGCCTTCCTCAAGCTCTGTGATGGCACCACTGGTAAAAAGATATGTCTTAAGTTCGTCGTCCCAGGCTGGCATATTCCTCCTCAGCCATTCAAGTATCATACAGGCATGTTCGATCTCTTCATTCCTGTTGTGTTCCAGTATAGCCTTAAGAGATTCGTCACTTGTCGTGGCAACTCTCTGCTGATACCAGTCTACAGCCTCAAGTTCTTCCTGCATACTGTGAAGTGCTCGTGCAAAATCCCGATCCTGCGCCTTCATTTCCTCTACTGGTTCATGATATCCTGTCATTCATATCCTCCTCTCCGAATTGCAGGTTTATTACCTGTTGTTTTTTATTATAACAATAATCACGTTAAGAATCTAAGACCCAGTTAACATAGTTTCAAGCCTGCCTATCCTGTAGTACAAGAGGACATCGACGAAATCCTCGCGGATAAGGGGATTTTGAGATGAATAAAAAAGATGGCTGTCACAACTGCAGTCGCTGCTTCCGAAAGATAAAATACGGGATTCTGTTATCTTTCGGACCTCCAAAGCGATCTCGCATTCCAACCTGTCTGAAGATCTAACTGGCAGGATGTTCAATAATTTAGCATGTTCCAGAAGATGATCAATATGCCAGTGTTTGTTCTTCCTTTTTCTTCGATGTCTGCTCATTCTCTGCTCAAGATTTCCCATGCCGGAACCTACATAAATATAGAAACCTTTTTTAAAGAAAATATCCCCAAGTTTGCCAACTGTTATAACCTGTTCTTCTTTTAGTTCCAATATTGCTATATAGCTGCCTCGATTTTTCCCTTCCGCTTCAAGAATATCCCAGGGTAAGGAAAGGATCCTTCCCTTTTCTGAAAGAAGGAGATTCTCTTCCCAGCTTACAGAAACAGGAATAATGTCAAGCAAAGCAGAGGCTTCTTTTAGATTTGATGCAAAATCCGGATCTGTGTGATATTCAGGAAGAAAATATTGAGGAGTATGGGAATGCACCACGAAGAGTACTCCACACCGGAAACCACTCTCTGCAAGTCTGCAGAGTTCCTTTACATGTCGACTGGCCCTTTCGGAGGGCGAATCTGGAAACATTGCGAATTTGCCCTTGAATAAAGTGCAGGACTTTACTTCGAGAAAATAGTCCCCTTTTTCATCCCTGAGTAGAAAGTCAAACCTGCTCTTTCCGCACGTAACTTCCCGCTTTTTTACTCTGAATTTTTCTAATCCTGGTATTCTTTCTGTTTCAACCAGCCAGCTGGCCACTCTGTTATTTTCATGGGTATCGAGCATTATCGGTACTCCTTCATGCAAAACTCCGATAACGGTATAACCTGTCTTTCTCTTTTCTGAATTCTCCGGGCTGGTTTTCAATATAAGTATCGATCCCGGGAACAGAAGTTCCCATAGTCTTCCCGGATTAGGAAGAAAGGCACTGATCTTTTTACCATGGCGGGAACATAAAACGATAAACCGGTTGGGTCGTTCAATGAAATGCCCATATAGAAACCCTGAATCAGGTTCCAGACTGAAACTGTTATTCTGAACTCCGTTATTTTGACTGTACATTTACTATATAACTCCATCCAGCAAAGGATAATTTCGAAATATTACACCATCTCTTCACTTTAAGTAGAAATAAGGACAGGGGAAACAGCTCCCCTGTCCTTATCGAATAATTTAAAAATAGATCGATCTCAGTAACCGCAACTCCCCGTCAGCTAAGCAGGGTGAGCATGGTACCTGCAGCTACAGCTGTAC
>CAZFJG010000066.1:0-8761 GCA_964519285.1 uncultured Synergistales bacterium
GTGGAAAATTAAAGGATCCTTTCTCTTCTTTTAATGAAGGTCATGAAGAGGAATGTATATTTAAAAAATCGATAACTTTATCCGTAGAAATAGGTTTTGAAACAAGGTAACCCTATATAAGGTCGCACCTGTTTTCCTCAAGAAATTTTTTCTGTTGGCAAGTTTCCACTCCCTCTGCGATGACCTTCATGCCCAGGGAGTGGGCCATGGTTATTATTGTTTTTACAAGAACAGCTGCCTGTATTTTTCCCCAATTGCTCAAGGTTTTTATTGTTCGTTTCTCTGGCATGTACAGAAATATTTGATACATTACCCCACTTATGCAGAGTCCTATATGCGAGGGAGCGCCATTGCAATATAGGGGGGAGTGTTACAGAAGAGGGCTCCATTTTCTTGGGAATCAAAGGAATAAGTGACGGAGACTCTTCAAGAAACAGGTGATCGAGTGCAATTGAAGCTGGATATCCGGAGTTTGCTTCTTTCGGGGCATAAATGCTGCGTAGGGAGATTCATAGGTTATTGCTCCCTTTGTAGCGGAAGGATTTTCCCTCAAAAGGTTGAGGGGATTTCCTGCTTTCAAAAATCATGTAATTCTTTTCCGGGATAATCCGTTTGAGATTGAGCGGGAAAGGGAATGTCCCAAAATCGATGAGTGGCTGAATTTTCGAAACGGTACTTTCCATCAGACCTTTCGGGGCATTGCTATTGTTGATATGCATGGAATAGTCGGTGAGCCAGATTTCCCGTCCGTGGTTGATGCTCAACTGGCCCTGCAGTTCGAAAAAAATGTTCAGGATTAGAACCTTCTTGTGTCCTTCGACGTAGACAGAGCCGTCTCGGAACCTGAGCTTTATGTCTTGCCAGTCTTCTTCAACGCCGCCGAAACTGCCGGAACGAAGAGCAGCATCTATGTCGTCCTCATAAACCCGAGTTTTTGTCCGTACGAGCAACGCCTGTTCTACACCGGGTCCTTTTTCATCCCAGCTCGAAGTAGGTGTGAAGGTTACGTCAATAGCATCGACCTGGAGCCTCTCGATGCGGACATTCCCGACGTGGCAGCCTTCAAAATCCAGGTAAATACGGCGAACCCGGCCGTTTTCGTCGGGGGTTCCATCAAGAATCATTTCCATAGATTCAGGGTGGAGTCTCGACAGGAAGGCTTCGAACAGTGTCTCTGATGATATTTGGTTTTTTCCTTCAGCATTAGCAGGAAGTGCGAAAAAAAGAAAAAGAGTAAGAAGAAAACAACAAAATAATATTGAGAGGAAGTATTTACTCTGCAACATTTGCACATCCTCCCGAGTAATTTCTTTCCAGGTTAGAGTTTGATCTCAATCAATAGCATAAATATCATGTTCACTTTAGTCAATGGGTAAAAGTAGCATCTACGCCCAGGTTTCACCGGACTATATACCTCAAATTTATCCGTTTCTGATCGGAAACAGGCGATAATTGGCATCTCTTAAAGGCGTAACAATTCTCTGCCAAAAGATTTACTGAAGTGCTCATCTAATAAGGAATAATTTTCGAACGTGGGGTTTCACTGTTTAAATCTTTGACATGTTATAATAAAAAAGTGTTTGGTTGGGTAAAAATGTACATCAGTTTCAATGATCATAGGAGGAATTAGCATGGGTAACAGAAGGGTTTTTCGCTCCATAGGTATTTCGTTCGCACTGATTTTTTTATTTGCGACCTTAGCCTTCGCGGCAATGGGTGAAGTACAGAATTTTACTTTTGATGGTTTTGGGCCGGGTGATACGGTAGGGCCCGGTTAGCAGAGCGGTCCGGACGGGGAACCCGATGCACGGTTTTCAGCAAGGATATCCGGTTTTGGTGCTCTTTCGGGCATAATGTTAAAATCTATCGACGGAGAAGCTATCTGGGATACCACCCCCGGCAATGGTATATGGGGAATGGAAGTCAGGGATTCCTCGGGAGAAATCTTGTCCGGGAGCAATGATCAACTGTCAATGACTCCGTTTCTTGGCGGAATGGGAATAGAAATTTCTGTTGCCGGCAACGGGGCTATCGCCAGTGGAGGTAAGTTTACACTAACCGCCCAATTTATCGATAACTCCAAAAGCAGTGCATCCATTACATTGCAGCCTGTAGAGGTCGAATCAAGAGTCAGTCTTCTGTCCGCTCGATGGGGCAGCAAGGGACCTCGAGACCTGACCGGGAAAAACGAAAATCTCCGGGGTGACGGAAATACTGATAACCGGGTTTACCTGGAACTTGACGGAGAGGGAACTCTGGTTTCATTGGAGGTCTACAACATTGCAGATGGGAAGTCCACTGCTATGTGGGATACCATTCCGGGCAACGGTCGATGGGCTATCGCCGTGGTAGAGGGCAACAAGATCCTTAACCGTTCCGACGGGAGCATAAAATTGGATCTTACAGGACGTACAGACCTTGACCTCTGGATGACAGATAACGGAAAGATCGGTGATGGCAGGAACCGCTTTGAAACAATACTGCACTTCTCCGACGGAAGTCATCAAAGAGTTAAGATCGAAAACCCGCAGACAGTAGCTACGACAGGCCAGTCAAAAGGACTCGAAATTACCTTTATGGAAAAAGGGAACCGCGACATCGTAGGACGGGATGAAAGACTTTCAGGAAACGGGAAAACGGACTGGAGATTGGGCATTGTTCTTGAGTCTTCAGGGACAGTAGTAGAAATGAAGGTAACTAATGTCAAGGGGCCCGATGGTGGCTGGGATACCATTCCCGAAAACGGGAAATGGCTGATCGCTGTTAAGCAGCCCGGTGGTTCGATACTCAACTCTCCTAAGGGTTCGGTGAGGCTTTCCGTTGATGGTACGGCATCGCTCGAACTATGGGTGGAAGACAACGGAACTCTTGATGATCCCGATTCAGCCTTCAGTATTTCACTTACGTTCAGTAACGGCCAGGTCCTCAAAAAAGACTTCCAGGGCAAGAGAGACGAGGTTACCTCCGTGACTGAAGACGGCGAACTTATTCTTTCAAAACCATGGAAGGCACAAAGTGATTATGTAGGGCCTTACGATCAGATGAAGGAGAACGGGAAAGGCGACTGGGTATTCACCCTTAAGATTAAAGGCAAGGGGACTGTTAAATCGATGTCCCTCCGGGAGATAACGGGTTCCGGGGAGTGGGATACCATCCCTGGTAACGGCCGATGGGCTCTGGCTGTGCGCGGGCCTGGCAACAGGCTTCTGAACAACAGCAACGGATCCGTTTCCTTCCCGGTTCCGCCTAATCATAACCTGCATATCTTTGTAGAAGATAACGGTTCTTTTAAGCTTGAGCGGTCACGCTACGAAGTGACTGTAAACTGGGATGACGGAACGTCTACCAAGGTGGATTCTCAGGAATGATCGTGGGCAACCTGTCAGGCATTATGCTGTGCCTGGCTTTTTCTCCGGTACTGTTTTTTATAGACAGGAGCCAGGGAGGATATCGTGAAAGTAAATTAGAAGGATATTCGATTCCTCTTTTTCCGGAGAAAAGGATTGTAGGCAATGAAAAGATAAAAGGGTACTGAAAGATTTCAGGTATTTGCAGCAGTAGGAAAAAAGTAACATAAGGGGAGAAGTTGAACATGAAGAAAATAATTTGCGCATCAATATTTACCCTGGTATTTGTTCTGACAGTAATGGTTTTTAACACTTCACTATCATTTGCATTGACACCGGATGAACGCCTGACTTCAGCAGCGGATGTTGTTCAGGCAATGGGCAGCCAGGAAGATGTCAGTACGATGGCAGACATGGTGAAGGGATCTCACGGAGTTGTTATAATCCCGAGTTTCTACAAGGGAGCCATAGGTTTGGGAGGATCCTACGGAGAAGGAGTAGTCCTGAGGCACGATCCTGCAACGGGAAGATGGTACGGCCCGAGTTTTATGAACATCAGCGGGATATCCTATGGCCTGCAGATTGGCTTACAGTCTACGGCTCTTCTTCTTGTGATATCTAACAGCGATGGCATGGAGCATTTTTACGGAGATACTGTCAAGTTGGGGGCTGACGTAAGCGTTGCTGCCGGCCCGGTCGGACGTAGCGCTGGAGCCGCAACTGATGTTAACTTGAAAGCTTCCATCTACAGCTACTCCATAAGCAAGGGCCTGTTCGCAGGTGTCTCGCTGGGCGGATCAGTAATGGCAACAGATGAGGAAGCAAATTCCTCTTATTGGGGAGAGGGGAACTACAATTCCAGGGAGATCCTTCTGAAGCGGGCCTCGAGTCCAAACATTCAACCCGTGCTTTCCTCCCTGAGGACACTTGTAGAAAAGGCCAGCAAGTAGCAGGGGTTTTCTTCCTGACTCACCCTGCACAAGTTTTGGCCCCCACTCCCTTCCGTAAGGGGAGGGTGGTCGGAAATAGTGAGGTGGACAGAATGTTGGTAACTATTGTTGTAATTCTGGTTGTCCTGTGGCTTTTAGGACTTGTGACATCGCACACCATGGGGGGCCTGATCCATGTTCTCCTGGTTATCGCTGTAGTGGTGTTTCTGCTTCGAGTAATCGGTGGATAACCTATTCGGCGAAGGGTTTGCCAGGTAGCACACACAGGTAAACTTTCGAAGTGCATCCGGTCAGGGATTTTTATTTCTCAGCCTGAGTGACAGGTTTCATTAATTCTGGAGGAGTTAAAAATGAAAGCAGTAAAGATAGCGGCTATCATTCTGATTGTCGCAGGTGTGATGGGTTTAGTCTATGGCGGTTTCAGCTATACCAGGAATACCAGTAATATCGAGGTAGGTTCTATGGAACTCTCTGTCAAGGAAAACCAGTCTGTCAAAGTTCCTGTCTGGGCAGGAGTTGCAGCTGTTGGGCTGGGTGTAGGTCTTCTGGTTGTCCCAGGAAGGAAAGGTACGACCCGCTGATCAATGACAGATCGAGGAAGCCGGCCCACTGGACCGGCTTTTTGAGTCTATAATTCTGGGAATCCTTTAGAGAAATATTGTTCAACTGATCTTGCCTGGATGATGTTGGTCATAATCCTATCTTATGCCTTAGTGTCCTGTGCTCGTCTACGTATCTTGGATAAGGAAGTGAGTAGACCTCTCCGTCCTTTATCCGGACAAGGTTTATCTGAAGGACTCCGTTAAGGAATATGCCCTTTGAGGTGTCCTGCGGTGGCTGCTGGATATTGTGTCCATAGAGATTGTATGTTCCTGCTCCTCCTGGAAGTAATGAATAGTAGTGACTCATATAGAACTTCAGGTTGTTAATCTCAACACAGGTCCTTGTATTTTCAATAATACTTTTCCGAAAGGTATAACGTACCGCTTCCTCAATGTCATGGTTGCCTAAAGTAATGACAGTTTTCCTGTTCTCGTTTTTTACACCATATTCAAGAATACTCCTCAGTCGCCGGAGCTTGAGAGCGTAAAGCTCCCTGTCTCTTCGATGTCTTCCGACTTTGATCTGATCTACCAGGTCTCCGGTATGGAGGATCCAGGGAGGGTCCAGGATCTTTATGAGACGGTCAAGACAGTTGTAGAAGGTTGATGGAGTATCAGAAACGTGCATAACAACCTGTCCTTTAAGAGCACGTATTTCATCCGGGACATATGATAGATCCAGTATCTTGCACAAGAAGGAGTTCAGTCTCATTAGTACCACCTTTTGGAGTAAAACTGCTGTAGTTCAAAAGCAGGTCTTATTTTACCTTTCTGTTCATTAGGTCTCTGAACTTTAGAAGCCAGCCTTTTTTAAATCCTATTGCACCCACGGGACAAACTTCCTGACAGCAGAAACATCGAATACATTTATCGTAATTGAATTCAAGCCTGTTATGGTCCTTTAATTCTATTGCTTCTGCCCTGCAGATCTTTACACACTCACCACATCCTATACATTTTCCGCTATCCTGAACAGGCTTTGATATCAAAAGGGGGCTGAATATTCTCAGAAAAGAAGGCAGAACATGAAGGCTGTCAAGCCTTGGAATATTGGTGTCCACAAAGCGGTTTCTAATTTCAGGATCAGCAATGACCTCAATGTTTTTTACTCTGGCCTGAGGCAGGTCATGTTTTTTGGCAACCCGGTAAAGAGGGAAATCTGACGGATTTATTCCCATCATTTCAGAAACAGAAAGATCCAGTGCCAGGGCATCAGCTGAGGCTGCTATTATTCCGAAGTTTCGAGGAGTTCCTCCTGACGGTCCATGACCTTCCATTCCCCAAACACCATCGAGTATGGTAAGGTCAGGATTAAGGGTGTTGTGTATGTCCAGCAGCAGGGTGGCGAAGGTGTCTCTGTCCAGGCCTGTCCTGTAGTGCCATTCTGCTTTCTCGCGGGAAATGACAGTACCGAAGATGTTCTTGACACCGAGGGAAAGAAGCATCTGGCAGTGTGTTTTCATTTTTGGCAGATTAATTATTACGTCCGCCTCAAGAGCTTCGGCAGATACTTCAAGGCTGCTGAAGCGCAGGCACTTTGCGGTATTTCCTTTGCGTGGCTTCCGAAGTTCCACCAAAGGCACTTTCGTTCTTTGAGCTATCTCTTCCATTCCGGTTCTCTCACAAATGAGCCTGAAGGATTCTATGCCGGGGGGGCTGTCGGCGATGACAGGTCGGCCTCCGGCTTCTTTCACGATCTCAACTACAGCCATTACAAAAGTTGGATCTGTAGTAATCCTTTTTTCAGGAGATCTTGCAGATAGGAGATTTGGTTTGATCAAAACACTATCTTCCGGTTTTACGAACTGAGAAATTCCTCCAAGAGAATTTACTGCAGAAAGGATACTTTCTTTCAGTGAGCTGTATTCGTAATCCATCTGGCTTGAAAAAACAACTTTGTACAAAGAGATACCTCCGAAAAAAGAGTAAAGATAACAGTTTTTCATATATGCCCTTTTCTATAATTATTATATTGGTAAATCCCTTTTTATGTTGATAATATATGTTCAGATCTGAAAAGAACCTTTGAAGAACAGGAGGAGTATATTTGGATTCCTCGGAAAGAAGACAGGCTATTCTTGAAGTGCTTGGATCAAGAGGGGAAATAATAAAGGGAAGTGACCTGGCTGCTATGTTTAATGTCAGTCGGCAGGTTATAGTTCAGGATATTGCCCTTTTGAGAGCGAGGGGAAAGGATATTTTTGCTACTCCCAGGGGATACACAGTTATGATGGAAAATTCCGGAAAGGATATTCAAAAAACCATCGTAACCAGGCATTTTGAAGAAAGAGATATAGAGGAAGAGCTGAACATAATAGTTGACAACGGGGGAACAATACAGGATGTTATTGTTGAACATCCTGTATACGGTGAGATACGGGGTAATCTTATGATATCCACCAGACATGATGTGAGTGAATTCATGGCAAAGCTGGAATCGGAAAAAGCAGAGCCTCTCTGCAGCCTGACAGAGGGTATACATTTGCATACCTTAAAAGTTCCGGACGAGAAAGCTTACAAGAGGATCGTTCTTGAGCTTGAGCGAAAAGGTTACTTGCCGGCAAGCGATTAAAATGATATAGTCCATCCTGATGTTGTATCTGACAAGACACCTGTAAAGACAGAAGACTGGAGAGTTGAAAAATGTCATCGGGAAAATCTTTTTTTGAAACAATTCAGAATTACGTAATAAACGTCCTTAACGGTATGGCCCATGGTCTTTTCGCTTCCCTCATTATTGGTCTCATAATAAAGCAGATAGGTGGAATAGCGGATATTGCAGCTCTGGAACTCTTTGGGAGGACCGCACAGTTGATGATGGGGCCTGCTATAGGAGCTGGAGTAGCGTACAGCATAGGGTCACCACCCCTTGGTATTTTTGCATCCATGATAGCAGGAGCCATAGGTGCAGGAACGGTGTCTTTTGAAGGGGGAGCAGCCCTGCTGAATATTGGCGAGCCCGTTGGAGCCCTGGTTGCATCTCTTGCGGGAGCAGAGATATCGAGGTTAGTCAGCGGAAGGACCAAGGTGGATATAGTTCTTGTGCCTGCAGTTACTATAATTGCCGGAGGTTATGCAGGGCTTTACGCCGGTCCATGGATTTCTTCCATGATGGCCATGCTTGGGGAAATGATAAACCTGGCAACACAGATGCACCCACTCCCCATGGGGATATTGGTTTCTGTAATGATGGGAATGATCCTTACCCTCCCTATCAGCAGCGCAGCTCTTGCGATCTCCCTTGGATTGAGTGGACTTGCGGCAGGTGCTGCTACTGTCGGATGTTGCTGCCAGATGGTAGGATTTGCTGTTCAGAGTTATCGTGAAAATGGACTTGGTGGCCTTATAGCCCAGGGGTTGGGAACCTCCATGCTGCAGATACCCAATATTGTCAAAAATCCCCTGATATGGATACCGCCAATTATAAGTTCTGCCCTGCTTGGGCCTCTTGCAACACTGTTTTTCAAAATGGAAAATAACAGGATAGGAGCAGGAATGGGGACCAGCGGGCTTGTGGGTCAGTTCGGGACCTATGCCGAGATGGGGAATTTTGCCTGGCCGGGCATGATCCTTCTTCACTTTCTGCTCCCCGCAGCTTTGACACTTTTCTTTTCTGAGTTCATGAGAAAGAAAAAACTGATCAAACCGGGAGACATGAAGTTATAAAAAGCAAATTATTTATTTAATGTAAAAATAATGTAGTATTTCACTTGACAACTTTAGTGAGGCGGAGTAAAAGGAAGGTATAGAATATATTGTCCCTTCGACCAGTTCGGCCTCACCGAGGAAGTTCGGGCGTACGGTTTGAGGAGCGATCCTCAGGCCCGCCAGGTTTGCAAAGGAGGAGTACATCCTTTTCGGG
>CAZFJG010000067.1:0-8504 GCA_964519285.1 uncultured Synergistales bacterium
CTGTTTCATAAGCCACAAAGACCTTGGTTCAAAGGGAGTTACCGATGAAAGGTCTGAAAAGTCTCCTGCATTGGCAGCCAGCATTGATCCAGCTCCAGCAATAAGCAGCACTGTAACTGCAAGTTTTGCAATTTTCTTCTTTCCGAAAAATTTCATGGACCTATTCCTCCAGTGTTGTATTCCCTGTTAAAGATAATTTCTCGGGTTCCTTGCATCTCCGTTCACACGAACCTCGAAATGCAGATGTGAACCAGTTGCAACTCCCGTACTACCTACTCTCCCTATTACCTGACCCATCTTGACCGACTGGTTTTCCCTCACGATAGCTGAGCTGAGATGGGCATATACTGTAGTGAGACTGTTGCCGTGATCAATTATTATAACCTGACCATAACCTCTTAGCCAGCCCGAAAAAAGAACCTGGCCGTCCTGGGCTGACCTTACCGGGTCACCTTTATTGCCGTCAATATCGATACCGGTATGCCTGCTTTTTGTCTTGAAAACGGGATGCACCCTGGTTCCGTACTCGCTTGTAACAGTCCCCCGTAATGGCCAGGAAAGCCTTGCACCTGGTTTCATGTAAGTAACAGCCTCATAGGATCCTGGACTGGCACTTTTCTGCCTTTGAGCTTCAAGTTCCTTCTTTTTCCTGATCATTGTGTTTATCTTGTTCTGTATTTCCTTCTGGGATCTTTCCAGTTCCCTTGCAGCCTTGAGGTGAAGCTCTTTTTCTTTCTTCAGCTTAGAGAGGAGACTGTTCCGTTGCCTTGATTCTTTTTCGTACTGCTCCCTGGCGGTCTGAAGTTCCACTTTCTGACTGGCCAGGAGCTGTTCCTGCTCTTCAAGACTGCTGGAGGCTGACTCCAGCTCTTCCATTTTGCGGTTGACCTTCTCTATCATTTCCTGATCCTGCCTGGCAATTTTCGAAAGAAGAAAGGATGTTGTCAATGCCTCGTGAGCTGAAGGAGCAGATATAAGAAGCTGTAATCCCGCATTGTTACCGTACTTGTAAATGGAAATAAGTCTTTCCCTGAAGAGACCCTTCATCTCGGCAAGGTCCTGTTCAGTGGACCTTATCTGATGCTGCAGTTCGGAGATGGTGTTTTTGACCTTCTTTTCCTTCAGGTTAAGAACAGTTATCTTCTGCTCTGCAAGCTGTTTTTTCTGATCGTAGGTGGTCAGTTCCTCAAGGACGCCCTTTTCCCTGGCTTTTACCTTGGATATGGCCTGACGGTGTTGCTCCACCTGGTTTTCAAGCCTGTCCATTGCCCTTTCTTCTTTATTGATCTGCTGCTGGAGCTCAGATGAGTTAACCGCTCCCGAAGCAGGAACTGCAGCAAAGGCAAACGCAAAAAATAATACTGTAAGGCTGATCACCCTGCGGACTGAATGAAGCTTCATACTGCTGTACTCCATATTGTCCATCTCCTTTTTCCTAATCGGGACAACAGGCCCTGACTATATATTTATGTACTGCAAACCAGCTGCTCAACCATCCAAGGGTCATTCCGGTACCAACAAGAATGACATAGAACCGTAAAAGAAGTACCGGATCATCGATAACCTGGATAAAGGGAAGAGTCGATTTGATTATCTCTATAACTGAAGGATAGGCTCCTGCTATCATGGAGACAGCAAGAAGGGAACCTAAAGTCCCCAGAAACATACCCTGCAGGACAAAAGGCAGGGCTATATAGGTCTGTGTAGCTCCCACAAGGAGCATTATGCCTATCTCTTTTTCCCTTGTATAAAGGGCGATCTTCACTGTATTGTAAAGGACAAGAGCCGTAATTATAATCGCCAGCATCAGTACCGAAAGAGAAAGCCGGTTGAGAACGGCAGACACTTTAGTTAGCTTCTCAGCCAGGTGCCCGGCATAGACCACATCCTCAACATCCGGGAAAGAGAGAAGATCCCTCACAAGGGGATTGATAAAGGCAGATCTGATCACCTGTATTTCCACGCTCCAGGGCAGGGGGTTCTCCCCCAGAAGGGTTACGGCCCTCGCCTGGGATCCTATTTTGGCCTTGAGATGTTCAAGCCCCTTCTCAGGAGGTATAACCCTTATATCCTTTATAAAATCCACTTCCTGAAGATTGGCCACCAGGTTTGATGCATCCTCTCCTTCTTTTATGAATACGCTTATTACAAGATCGTCCTCTACCTCGGATACAAAATGCCTGACGTTCAGTGAGAAGAGGGCGGAAGATGCAAGAAGGAAAAAGAGCGAAACAGCTGTGACGAGTGTGAGCAGGGATAATCCCCAGTGGCGGGTCAGAAGTCTCATGGTATCGCGCATAATATATTTAAAACTCATCATCGACAAAGTACCTTCCTCTCCGCTCGTCCCTTTTAATTCTGCCATTGTGCAGTTCAACAACTCTCTGTCTGTAAGCATCCACCAGGTACTGGTCATGAGTCGCCACTAACACGGTAGTCCCCGCAGCATTTATGGACAGTAGAAGCTGCATAATGTCCTCGGAAGTGTGAAGATCGAGGTTACCTGTCGGTTCATCTGCGATAAACACCGAGGGGGAATTGACCATGGCCCTGGCTATGGCAAGCCTTTGCTGTTCTCCTCCGGAAAGCTGCAGGGGATAATGTTTCCTGAGTCTCCAGAGTCCCACATCATCGAGGACCCTGCTTGCGATGTCCCTAACCACTCGCGGTTGTGTCCCGGTGGATTCCAGAACAAAGGCAACGTTCTCATAGACGGTAAGATGATGGAGCAGTCTGTAATCCTGAAAGACTACTCCAAGTTCCCTTCTGTAAAAGGGAAGGGCAGAGTTTCTCATGTTCCTGAGATTTGTATTGGCTACAACAATCTGTCCCCTTGTGGGAATGATCTCTCTTGTTATGAGCCTGAGAAGAGTAGTCTTACCAGAACCTGTGGTTCCAACAAGATATACAAACTCACCCTTGTCGATATTGAGATAAATATCCTCAAGGGCTGTTATATCAGGCTCATAGACCTTGGTTACACCGGCAAGTCTGATCTCCATTGCTAAGCTACCTCCTGCGCATTGTCCAGGCCTGCATTACAGAACTGACAATCTGGTTGGCTGTAAGTCCGTAATACTCCATTAATTCTTCGGGAGTTCCACTCTGACCGAATTCATTTTCAAGTGACACGAACTTGACAGGGATCGGGTAATTACTGCATATCAGTGAAGCCACAGCCTCTCCCAGTCCTCCCCGGGAAGAATGTTCCTCTGCCACAACACAGCATCCTGTCCTTCTTGCAGAAGCAAGAATGACCTGGACAGGAAGGGGATTAACAGAATAACAGTCTATCACCTCAGCAGCAATATCCTGCTGGTACAGTATACTTGCCGCTTTTACGGCTTCCTTTACCATAATACCACAGGCACAGATGGTCACTCCTTCTCCTTCTGCAAGCATACGTCCGCTGCCGGGAATTATATCGCTGTCTGTCTCGGTATATATATCCGGAACGTCACATCTTGAAAGCCTTATATAGGAAGGTGCCTTCCTCTCCCATGAGGACCTGACAAGATGCCGGGTCGACCAGTAGTCAGATGGGACCAGCACAGCCATATTCGGAAGAGACCTCATTAATGAAATATCCTCTACCATCTGGTGGGTCGCGCCGTCAGGACCGACTGATATTCCTCCGTGACTTCCCACAAGGGTGACAGGAAGTTGAGACAGGCAGACAAGGTTCCTTATCTGGTCATAAGCTCTTCCGACGAGAAAAGAGGAGAGACAGGAGGCGAAGACCCGTCTGCCGGTCTGGGCAAGACCTGTAGCGACCATGACAAGCTCCTGCTCTGCCACTCCAACATTACAGTACCTTTCAGGGAAAAGTTCTCTGAAAGATGCCGCGCCTGTAGAAGAAGCACTGTCGGCATCCACGAACCATGCATCGCTGTCTTCTTTCGCTATTTCGGTAAGGGCTTCTCCAAAAGCCCTTCGCATATTTCTCTCCTGTTCAGCCATTACGCGTCTCCATCCTTTTCTTCCCTTGCGTTTAACTCTCTTAGAGCCTTGTCTATGACCGACCTTGAAAGATGAGGCAGCTCTTTCTCGGATTCCTTTTCCATGAATGACACTCCCTTGCCCGGGACTGTTCTGGCTACCACCGCAAGGGGACGCCCCCCATGTAACATATCAAGAACATCTGTGAGAGCCTTCAGGTCATGTCCATCGACAGACGTGGTCTCCCAACCGAATGATCGAAACTTGTCTTCCAGTGGTTCCACTTCCCTGATCTCAGATGTGATTCCCTCGGACTGCCTCATGTTTCTGTCTATGATCAATACCACATTATCAAGTCCGAAATGGGAAGAAGTCATGGCAGATTCCCACACTGATCCCTCCTGGACCTCACCATCTCCCACAAGACAGAAGACCCGCGAAGGTAACTGTTCCCTTTTGAGATAGAGAGCCATGCCATTACCAACTCCCAGGCCCATTCCAAGGGAACCTGAAGGTGCATCAATCCCGGGAGTTCTTGGAGTCTCCGGATGCCCCTGCAGCATTGCGCCAAGTCTCCTGTAATTCCAGAGCTCTTCCCTGCTGAAGAAACCTCTCTGCGCGAGGACGGCATAAAGGGCAGGACATCCATGTCCCTTGCTGAGGATGAACCTGTCTCTCGAGTCCATTCGGGGTTCCTGAGGAGACACCTTCATAACCTTCCAGTAAAGGACTGAAAGAATATCCACTATTGAAAGGGACGATACAAGATGCCCGGATCTGGCTATCCCTACCATTCTCACAACATCCTTCCTGACGTTGTTGGCCTTGATCCTCAGTTCTTCTTCGTTAATTATGTTCATTCCTGCAAAGCACCCCGAATTCTTTCAAAACTGTCTGCAAATATTGTTCTTACTCTCTGTCCGGTTTTTTCTGCATTTTCCCCTGAAAAGGCCCTTTTGCAAAGGGGGAAAGAAAGAGAACCGGATCCTTCCCAGCAATCCATTCCACAGGAATTCGCAAAAAAACGGACCTTTGGATCATAAGGAACAGCTGTAAAGGGGACAGAATAAATAAAAGAAAAAATACAAAAGTGAAGTCGCATTCCTATGGCTGCACAGGCCCCTGTCCATATCCTCTCTACATCCTGCCAGCATCGTACCCTGACAACTTCTGCCCTGCCCTTGAGGGTCTCTTTGTTTTTTATGAATTCCCGGGAGATCCTTTCATCTTCCTCGGACAGAGCTACAAGAAGGATCTCTGAAAACTTCCCTGAATCCAATCCATCCAGGGAATCTATCATTTCCCTTGCCAGATCATTTTTCCATGGTCTAATATTTATCAGTAACTTCCCTGTAAATTCCTGACTTTCCTCTTCCCGAACCAGAGGTCGTAAAGAAAGGACTGGGTCCGGTGATATCACACTTTTCAGACCCCACTCATTGAGTATATCCATGCTGCCCTGATCCCGTATCCCGAGAATTACACATTTCGAAAGTCCATTTCGGGCCAGGAAAAGACCAGTTCTTGTGCGAAAAGGCCCAACTGACTGACCAAAAGCCCATGGTACGGCTCCAGCAATAAGAGCAAGACGTATTAATCCCCAGTAATAAAGACAGGACCTCCTGCTGGTACTGTCCTGAAAAAGCCCTCCTCCTCCCAGGAGGAGACTTCCGGACATCTTCAGAACTTTCCATATCTCCGACATGCTCCACCTGTTATAACAGTCTATACCCAGCGTTGCAGATGTTCTTTCCGGGCAATTAGACAAAAGGGCTATCTTTTCTGGGGAAACACCATTTTCCTCGAGCAGGCCTATCAGGCTTAAGGCAAGGAATTCATCCCCCAGATTGCCAAAACCGTAATAACCGCAAAGGAGCACTTCATATTTCCTACTCATTCCATCAGCACACCTCTGTAACGTTTCCACAGTGGCAGGATGAAAACCGCAAATACAGCAACTGTTAAAGTTCCCATTAATATCCCTGCCCAGAGACCGTTAAACTCCCGAAGGATTGTAAAGTAAAGTCTTGTATGAAAATGACAGAAGCTGTTTATCATTGTGGCAAAGGCCAGAGTAGCCCCTATACGGAAGATCTCTCGATATCTCCTCCACAGATCTTTTCTCCTGAACAGATACCAGAGAAAGAGGAAGGGATAACCTGCAAAGATCTCCTTGTTCCTCGGTCTTGCCACAAGCAGGCGTTCAAGGCTGTCTCGGAGAGTGATCTCCCAACCTGGAACAAACTGGACGTTGCCGCTTCTAAAAAGAACAATAATTGCAGCGAGCCCGGCTACTCCAAGAAGGACAAGCTCTCCCCAGACTGGAGGCCTTGAGAGAATATCCGAGATGCTCTCCGGATGTATTCTGCGTTTAAGATCGTGAAACAACACAAGCAGAGGAGGAAGAAGAAGGGTCAGTTTAACCCCTGAAAAGGACTTCAGTCTTACCATGTATATGGTGGTACCGAAAAATGCCGCTATGGCAAGTCCGGCTGCAAGGGCATATAAAAATCCGCAAAGGACCCCCCGAAGGGGGTGCTTCCATTCATCAAGGGCTATCAGGGTTGCTTCTGCTGCCGCAAAAGAGGCTGCGAAAGCTCCCGCAAACCTTGCTCCTGTTCCCGTTTTCCATACAGCAAGGCCACAAAGGACCCACAGCCCTGCCAGAAGGAGAATCCTCCGGTTGGACAGTTCCCCTGTGATCCATATTCTTGAAATATAGGCATAAAGGGACAGCACAAGTACAAGAGCAAGACCAAGGGCAGAAATAAAACCCATGTTTCGGGGGATATATGGTTCAGGCCATTTTGTCTCTATTCCTCCGATGCGAAGGGAAGACCCAAGATCTTCCAGTGTTCCTCTGAACTCTTCCAGAGGATCTGCTGTTGCCTCTATTTCAGAGGATCTCATTACTACAAGCCTTACAGATCTCTCCCGGACTGCTCGAATCATCCTCTCAATGAGCGTCCTCTCAGAGATCCTTCTGGAGAGGATCTCCTCAGATGTCACACTGTGCATAGGAAGAAGGCGCGGATAAAACCTCCAGTTAAGGGACTTAGCACCAACCTGCCTTGAAAATTCAACCTGGGCAACAGGAACATCGTTATTCCTTCCCCACTCTGCAAGAGTTTCAACGTCCGGATACCCCGCAACGACTTCTCCTGAAGGGGCCAGACAGTGAACCGGACCAAAATGTTCCTGCACTATCTTCAAGGCTTCTGCAACATGAGCTGCCGGGATATTGCCAGACGGCCCCGGCCGATATATTAGTTTCATTGACGAGTCCGAAACTGTTTCAAGTCCGGAAAAATCAGGAAGTATGCCACAATCCTCGAGAAAAGTAACACCCCTGTCAAGAATATAGAAGGTACTGTTCTCTTTTTTTATGACCTGGGAGCCGCCAAATCTGGCCTTCAGGTATTCCCCTGCCATCGAAGAATATTTCCAGCCGTTACGTACAGCAACTACAGCCCTGCTGTCTCCTGCGAAGCTGCGATTTCCGAGCTCTTCGAAGTGCTCAAGAGCACCATAATCTGTGGGAGAAAGACCGGCACTCATCTCTGCTCCAGTGTATTCTCCTACCATTACTGCCCCGGCTCCTGAGTTTCCAAGCAATTCCATAACCGAACCTTCGTCCAGGGCGGAGATGGAAGCAAGCTGGGAGATATCCCTGAGATCAAGTACTATGGCTGCGTTCATATTGCGCGTTTCCGCATTCCACCTGGACAAAAGCCCGGGAAGGGAAAGAAGCACCACCATGATCATTCCTGCCGTGATAAAAAGAGCAACAGTACGTTTCATTTAGAAACACCTCCACTGTTCAACAAGGGGCCACCCTGTACTTTGAAACATCGAACTGAGCAGAGAAAGAGGTAGACCTACAACGTTGAAATAACATCCCTCTATCTTTTCAACAAGGAGTGCTCCCCTGCCCTGTATGGCATAGCCACCCGCCTTGTCGAGGCAGTTTTCTGTGTTGATGTAGGTATTAATTTCCTCTCTGTCAAGCTTCCTGAAAAACACCCGGGTTATCCCATTTCGGGAGATCATTTTGCCTTCTTTTAGAAGGGCTACTCCGGTTATCACCCTGTGTACTCTGCCCTGAAGGGCTGAAAGCATTTCGAAAGCCTCATCTTCGTTCCGGGGTTTACCGAGAATGTTTCCTCCGATCTCAACTACTGTATCGGCTGCAACTACAGGCAGATGGAAATATTTGTTTCCAACGGCTTCGGCTTTTTCCCGGGCAAGTCTTTCCGCTAATTCCTCCGGCATTTCGCCGTCCATTATTTTTTCGTCTGTATCCGGGACAACTACCGTAAATTCCCATCCAAGGGATTCCAGAAGGGCTTTTCTCCTGGGACTTCCCGAAGCCAGAATTATCTCCATTTCCCTCTCCCCGAGGTTCTTCCGGTTATTCTTCATGTTAAACTCCTTTTAGCAGCCCGGAGAATACACAGAAAGCTCCGACAAGTGCACAATATATTGCAAAACCTTTCCATTTACCCATTGAAACCACCTTCCTGAGAACCGCCAGGGCAAAATAACCGGATACAAAGGCAGTAACC
>CAZFJG010000068.1:0-8402 GCA_964519285.1 uncultured Synergistales bacterium
AGAGGGTCGTTCCCGCCGTTGCGAAGGCTGTGGCTGAGGCTGCAAGAAAAACCGGTGTAGCAAGGATTTAGTAAAGAAAAAGAAAGCAACAACAGGAGGAATTGAAAATGGAACAGGATAAATATCGAACAGAAAAGGACTCAATGGGTGAGATAAAAGTCCCTGCAGATGTGCTCTGGGGAGCCCAGACACAGAGGAGCCTTCAGAATTTCGAGATAGGAATGGAAAAGATGCCCCTTGAGATAATAAGGGCCTTTGCCATCCTGAAAAAGAGCGCAGCCAGAGCGAACCTGTCATTGGGACTTATCGATATAGAAAGGACAGAGGCAATATGCGCAGCCGCAGACGAGGTTCTCGAAGGAAAGCATGACAGCAACTTCCCCCTGGTAGTATGGCAGACAGGAAGCGGCACCCAGTCGAACATGAACATGAACGAAGTGCTTGCAAGACTGGCAGCAGGCCTGACGGAAAAGGACCTTAATGTCCACCCCAACGACCATGTCAACAGGTCCCAGAGCTCCAACGACACCTTTCCCACGGCCATGCACATAGCTGCTGTAACAGCTTTGGAGGATGAACTCTTACCCTCCCTTGATATCCTGCTGAAGACCCTTGAGGACAAGGCAGAACAGTTCAAGGAGATCATCAAGACAGGAAGGACACACCTTCAGGATGCCACTCCACTGTCCCTGGGACAGGAAATAAGCGGATGGGTGAGGATGCTTGAGCGGAACAGGGAAATGATCACAAGCTCCCTGTCCTTCCTGAAGGATCTCGCCCTTGGAGGAACTGCCGTTGGAACAGGACTTAACTCCCATCCTGACTTTGGCAAAAAGGTAGCAGAGGAGATATCCACCCTGACCGGCAAGGATTTCCGAACAGCACCTAACAAATTCCATTCACTGACGAGCAAGGATGAGCTTGTCTTCGCCCACGGAGCACTCAAGGCACTGGCCGCAGACCTCATGAAGATAGCCAACGACATTCGGTGGCTTGCCTCAGGACCGAGATGCGGTATAGGAGAGATAACCCTTCCTGCAAATGAGCCCGGAAGCTCTATAATGCCAGGCAAGGTCAATCCCACACAGTGCGAGGCCGTCACCATGATATCGGTCCAGGTCATGGGCAATGACACGACAATAGGGATCGCAGCCAGCCAGGGGAACTTTGAACTGAACGTGTTCATGCCGGTGATGATCTACAATTTCCTTCAGTCTTGCAGGCTTCTGGGCGACGCAATGATCTCCTTCGAGAAAAACGCTGTCAGGGGAATCGAGCCGGACAGAGAAAACATCGGGAAATACCTCAAGGAGTCCCTTATGCTCGTCACTGCCCTAACTCCACACATCGGCTACGACAAGGCAGCAGAGATAGCAAAGAGAGCACATAAGGAAGGCTCTACACTCAGGGAAGCTGCCCTTTCTATTGGTTATATGACAGGTGAGGAATTCGACAGGTATGTAAGACCGGAAAATATGGTCAATCCCTTTTAACAATAAAAAATATCCGAGCAGTTATAGGAGATAGTCGGTCTTTGAAGAAGACTGGCGCATACTGACGGGGACCTGCAGAAATTTCTCGCAAAGGAATAATTGTGACCTTCTTTAAATAAAGGGCAGGCATTTCTGTCTGCCCTGATTTTTTTCTGGATCGTTTCCTTCCGCCTATTTTGAGGACCTCAAACTTTCAGTCTTGGTTGACTCAGACTTTCTGAACATAGCCAGGATCTTCTGAAACATTATCAATACTCCGCTTATGAACGTAACGGCTGCTACAAACAGGTACAGAAACCTGATAGAGGGCTCGTTGAAAACAAATCCAACAAACTTCTGGAGGTTAGGTGCCAGGAACTGGCCAATGTATATTGTGGCCGAAAGAATTGACGTGGCTTTCACAGAATAGGATCTTGGGATTCCCTGGGTGGCCTTGAGGAAAAACACCGGGTACATTGACCTGTTGCCAAAGCCTGTAATGAAAGTTGCTACAAAGACAAGGGCTATTACGCCGGCGTTATTAAGAAGCAGAAAGCCAATACTTATCACAAAAAGCATGGAAGGAACAAAAAATCTTCCGGTAAGTCTGAGGGTTCTGGGAAGGAACAGTCCTGCAAAGATGCCTCCTGTTGTAGCAAAGGCTATGGCGAATCCAGCCACCTTTGAGTCCCCAAGGATATTGTCCTTCAAAAAAAGTGCCATCGTCGGGGTATAGATAAAAAGAAGAGTGCTTAAAAGGAGCATTGAAAAGGCAACCTTATAAACATGTTTTGGAAAAGGTGTTTTTATTTTCCCTTCGTCTTCTTCCACCGTATCCTTTTTATCGGGCAGAAAGAAAAGTATCAAAAAAATTACAGGTATGCCGCAAAGATATATCAGAAAAGGCAAGCGCCATGAAATAGAGGCGAGAAATCCGGAAATAATAAGCGCGCTCATTCCCCCGACCATATTCAGAGAGCTCGAAAAACCCATGAGCTTCTGCCTTTCCTCTCCCTCAAAAAAGTCGGCAATTAGAGCTGTGGAAAAGGGGATAACCAGACCTAGTCCAATACCCAGAACTGCCCTCATGCACAGAAGTAAATAGATGTTATTGACCATCCCACCTGTAACACCGGATAAAACAAAGAGTAAAAGGCCTGCTATAACTACCCTTTTTTTTGTAAATCTTCCCGCCAGCCAAGGTGCTGCACCAAGTGCAGGGATTATAGCTAGAGCATGAATTACTACCACAAACTGAACTATATATCTGTCTACTGCAAAAAAGTATTCCTCTATCTCCCCAAGGGCTGGCGCTACCGCAGTTGTTGAAATTATCGTAAGAAGAGACAGGGACAATATTGCAGGTTTGAGCATGTTTATCATAATAGCCGATTCTCCTGTTCTTTATATCCCGGATAATAAGGCCCCCTGACAATACCATTGGACCTTACTGGTCAAGTACAGTACATTAAGAAGTATCATAACAGAATAGACCTTTTTATCCATCCAAAAAACATTAACCAGAAAAGGCTGTTAGAATAAAATAAAGAGGTGAAATCCATCAATGGAGGTAAATAGCATGGACGAATATTATCGCGATATAGTAGAAGCAGCAGCACAGATGGCAGCATGGAACGAGGAAAACTACCACTTCTGCAGCCAGGCGACCCTTTCTGCGCTGATGAACGCCTTTGGCATCCATAACCCGGACGTACTTCGAGCTTCCACTGGATTTGCCGGTGGAGTCTCAAGGCACGGCAACGTCTGTGGGGCAGTCAGCGGATGCATTATGTTCCTGGGACTCCTGGCAGGCAGGGACGACCTGGAAATGAAAGACCAGGCCACCCGGGGAATGATTTATATCGAAAGCTTCTACCAGAAATTCGAGGAAAGATTCGGAACAACTATCTGCAAAGAGATACTGAACAACCTTTTCGGCAGGAATTTCGATCTTACAGATGAATCCCAGAGGGAAGAACTTCACAAGATCATGCTCGAAGTTCCGGAAGGCTGTCACGATGTCTGCGGAGAAGCTGCAAAGATCGCAGCAGAGGTAGCCATCGAAATGCTGGAAGCGGGACATCCCTTCGCAAATTCAATGGTGAGAATATAAGCTTGTCTCACCGAGAGAAAATATCCCCGATTACAAGGCTCCCCCTCAAAAAAACCGGGGAGCCTTGTAATTATTATGTTAAAGAAGTTAAAAGCCCCTATTCGTACTCCTTGAGCATCTTCCCGTATTCCTCTTCCCTGTCCTTGAGAATGTGATAGCAATGGTCATCTGTGGGGAACTTGCCGGTCTTTACGTCATCCACGTATTCCTTGAAGGCTTTTACCTCGACCTCTGCAACGTTGGCATACTTCTTGACGAACTTGGGTGTAAAGGCCTCGAACAGTCCAAGCATGTCGCCGCTGATAAGAAGCTGGCCGTCGCAAGGACCTCCCGCTCCTATTGAATAGACAGGTATCTCGAGCTTTTTGGCTATAAACTGGCAAAGCTCCGGCGGAACGGCCTCGAGAAGAAGAGCGAATGCTCCTGCCTCCTGAATTGCCATTGCATCCTCGATGAGGTCACGAGCACTCTCCGGATCCCTTCCCTGTGCCTTGAAACCTCCAAGGACACCGGAACTCTGGGGTGTAAGACCGATATGGCCCATAACGAGTATCCCAGCGTCGGCAATTGCCTTGATCCTGGTCAAGACCCTGCGTCCTCCCTCGAGTTTGACACAGTCCATGTCAGCCTCTTTAAGGAATCTACCGGAATTGTAGACTGCGTCCTCGTCGGAGATCTGGTAGGACATGAAGGGAAGGTCTCCTATACAGAAAGTATTGGGGGCACCTCTTCGGACTGCCTGGCAGTGGCTGATGCAGTCTTCCATAGTCACTGGAATGGTTCCCTGGTAACCAAGGACCACCATACCGAGGGAATCTCCCACCAGTATCATGTCCATTCCTGCCTGCTCTACAAAGGAAGCTGTGGGGAAATCATAAGCGGTCACCCATGCTACCTGTTCGCCTTCCTTCTTCATTCGAATAAAATCATGTCTGCCTTTTTTCTTTGCCATTGCTGAATTCCTCCCTGATTTATATTATTTGAAACTCTTTTTCAGTTACTGTTTACGTCTTAGAACTATTTTTATTCTGACTTGAAACCAAACTCCTCGGACAGACGTACAGAGATGTCCTTTATAAGGCCGATGATCCGCTTCTCCCCGTCGGAACCTGAAGGATAGCGATACCTGGGGAAAGCCACGCTTATGGCAGCTATGGGCTCTGTGTCATAATTTCTGACAGGTGCCGCAACACAGGCCAGACCCGGAAGGAGTTCCTCATTGTCTGTAGCATAACCTCTCCTCCTGGTGATCCTCAGCTGTGCAAGAAGTTCGTCGAGGTTTGTTACTGTTTTGGGAGTGAAGGAACGAAATTCCTGGTCTTTATAAATGGTTATGACCTTATCTTCCGGCATAAAGGCCAATATGGATTTACCGAGGCTTGTGGAATATGCGGGATAACTTCTGCCAACGCCGAGGTCCGCCTTGATAACCTCCGTGCTTTCTATTTTGTTAACGTAAAATATTGAGGTACCCTCCAGAACGGCAAGGTTAACAGTCTCTCTTGTCTGCTCTGCAAGATATTCAAGAAAGGGCGTGGATCTGCGGATAAGTCCCGAACGGTCCACTTCCAGGGTCCCCATCTCGAACAGCTTAAAAGTATTGGAATACTTGTGGTTGATGGGGTTCTGTTTTACGTATCCCTTGTATCTGAGTGTATTGATCAGCCTGTAGACCGTACTCTTGTCTAGCCCTGTGGCAGATGCTGTCTCGGTAATGCCGAGCTCTTTTCTCTCGTTAAGAAGCTCGATAATATTCAGAGCTCTCACCACGGACTGTACGTTATTTTCTTTTTTCAAAGCGATTCTCCTATTGTTTCGTTATTTAATACACATGTTTTACAACACAAAATAATGATAAGAGAATCAGCCCGTAATGTCAACTAAAAAAGACCGGCAAGGCTCTATGGAGAATAGATGCTCTGCCGGTCTATAACTCAATATATCAGCATGGGAGGTGGGATCTTATATTGTCGAGGTGATCCTGGACCTTGTCCAGAAACTTGTTCAGCGTTTTCTCTATGGCATCTGCGCTGTTGCGTATAGTGCCTGCTTTTGTGTAGATATCTGAAACATTTTTCATGGCAGTAGTTATATTTTCAACCTCTGCGTTAATAAAACCTGTGTCGATCTCTCTTTTTTCCTCCTCCGAAGCTTTCGCCGCTATAAGGGTCCTGGCGATCCGATACGCTGATTCAAGGAAAATGAGGTTTTCTCCCCGGGCAAGTTTCTCCTCGTCTACTGTTACGATAAAATCGCTTCCCGAACGGTAGAAATCCCTTGTCTCCACAGGCTCGTAACCCTTGGCAAATATGAAAATACCCGTTGCTGCACCACGGTTTTTCTTTGCCCTGTCCAGCTCGTCCAGAGTCTTTTTCAGGTTGTACTTTCCAGCTTTTTTGGCCTCGAAAACAATGACGCTTCCCGGAGATCTGCTTGTCTCACCCATCCTTGCAACATAGTCACCAACTTTTTCGTAGGCCACAAATCCTTTAGATCCTGACACGTTCTCGGACTCGTCATCCATCTGGAAGCATAGACCAGCTATGTATTCGTAGAGGGCATTCTCGAAATCAAGGCCTTTTCCTGTTCCACGGACAGCCTCAAGGGTCTTCCCCTTTTCTATTCCAAGGAGTTCCCTGATCTCGCTGTAATGCTCGCCCGTCATCTTCTGCAGTTTTTCGATCTCCTCGCGGATGCTTCTCTTTAGACGACTTATGGAACTGTCCTCCTCGTCCAGGGAAAAGGAGGACAGGATCTCTCTGGAGTTCTCCCGAACTATCTCCTCAACAGTCTTTTCGAGCTTTGACAGTATTCCCTCCCTGTTTGACGGGTCCATCTGGCGCCCAAGGTAACTATCGGGGCCAACACGGCCATCCAGAATATTTACGAGCCGCCCTTTCTCTACACTGAAATAACTGTCCAGGATACGGGATACTTTTCCGTCATCTCCGAAGTGCCTCTCTATAAAGAGGGGAACTTTCCCTCCCTCTGTCATAAAATATTCCTGCAGTCTGTCCTGGAGATCCTTTCGGAAGGACTCTACATTTTCCCTGAGCTCTTTTTCGACAAGGCGGAACTTCTCCTCCACTACTCTTGTATCAAGGGAAGGCGAAGCAGACTGGATGGCTATAACCCCTACCTTCAGGGCTTCCGCAGCCCTTGCCGGGCGATCCTGTTCGTCGAACTTCAGAAGATAATCCATTACTGTATTGTCAGTTATTTCAACGGTTACGGTTAACTCTCCCGGTCTTTCGGAAGATCCCTGCTGTTCTGCCAATTAGAACACCTCTCTTATAAAAACATTATTCCTTAGCCTGTTTCAAATATGATTATAAATCCCGCTATTGAATCATCATCCCGGATTCGTGTAATATGGGTCTATGGTCCCAATAACATTAGTACAATAGTCCCCACCTGAATTACTGTTTTATTGCATAATATCATGTAAAATATTATGAATTTCCTCTTTACTACATCCTTAATTATAAAAATTAAACTGATGGGTGAATTATAGACATATCTGAATTGTTTAATTTTTATTGTATACTTTTCGTATTCATTTAACTTTTTCAAATCATGAGATAACTTGAAAGGAGGCAAAAAGAGTAGAGAAAGAGCTTGCGTTTTTGTCCCGGAAAATGTGTAAAACTCGCAGAAATGATAACCACATATTTAAATAGCATGCAAAGGAGTGAAGCACGATGAGAAGGAGCCTTAATTTACTTGTTCTATTGTTGTTTTTAAGCGTAGCAGTTTTTTCAGGAATGCCGGCAGAGGCTAATGGGGTCGGTCCATTACAGACTTTAATTAATGATTCGGAACCAGGCGGTGTTGTTACATTAGAATCTGGTAGCATTTTTTCGGAGAATGTAATCATAAGCAAGGATATAACTTTGAGCGCTGCAAATAGTGGAACTGTTGTACTTACCAGACCTGTTTTTACCACAAGCTCAATATCTGATGACTACAACCATCCCGAGGACATACCAATTATTACAATTCATTCTGATGAAACACCTATAGAGGTCAACCTCGAGGGACTTACCTTCGCCCAGCCGACAAGTGGTGATGTCGAAGCAGAATACACAACAATTGCAGTCCTTGCCGGTTCCGGAGTCAACCTCTCAATGAATGACTGTGTAACAAGCGGAGATATGAATTATTTCTACGCACCTGTAGTGGTAACAACCTGGGATGAAGTCTTTGAATCGGCCCTTGGAAATGTTCAATTCGATTATTTCAGTTATTCAGTTAACAGTGCTGCAATGCCCTCCTCTCTAACAATGACCGGTTGTGACTTCAGCAGTTATGAACTCGCAGGAACAGTCCTTCTGGGAGAAGGAGTGAGCGGAACCTTTGAAGATAATGATTTTACAGGTTTTGTTGATAAAGAAGTGGCTCCAGATGCAAATATGGCAATGAGCAGCCTAACTGAGGTTGGACTTTCCTCCCTTTCCGGTTCTCTTTTCAATGACGAAATGTGGAGTAGCCAAAGAAGTCAATCCTGGAATATGGGCCTTCTTGTCGTCAACAGCAGGGATGATCTTGTGACTCTTAAAGGCAACTCTTTTGTCAATAACCTGGCAGGAGTAGCGGCCATCAAGGGTGGCCTTGCCCCCCCCTCCTACGATGACACTATTCTTGGCGATGACGACGATGATTATACTAGCTCCCTGCAAATGAAGCAGCAGGCTGTTGAGGCAGGGCAGGGCCTCAGCATCGAGGGAGAAACAAATGAATTCATGGGTAATTCGATCGGTGTGGCCGCCCTTGGAGGACTCGATGTCGCCCTTGACCTCGTGGTTAGTAATGATATT
>CAZFJG010000069.1:0-8332 GCA_964519285.1 uncultured Synergistales bacterium
AAAACCTTAAACAATAAAAAAAGCCCGCCCCAATGAAGGGACGAGCTTATACTCGCGGTACCACCCCGCTTGGAAACCAGTTTCTCCAGTTTCCCTCTCGGACCCATTAACGGAGGGTATCCCGGGAAGCTTACTACAGCTAAGCTTTTCAGCCCCAGCTCATCAGGTTTTACTCCTCGGAAAAGCCTCAGACAGTCTTTCAGCCGGCGAACTGCCTCTCTGTATCAGCTTTTGTTTCCTGGCACCCTGAATCATCGCTTTTGAAGTTATTAAAAACTCTGCCTTTACTTTTGTGTTTACGTGGAAACCATTATAAGTTGGTTTTTATGAATGTGTCAATATTAATTTTTTGTAACAAAGCTATATTAGATAAACAACAGACCTGTTAGTCGTAATAGCTATCATTCCTCTTTGATCTTCAGACCAACGTTATCCGGGAAAAATTTTTCCCTGTTAACTCTTCCAGATATTATTGATCCTGTCCTCTGATCCCCCTTAAAACCGGAACAAAATGACAGTAATCATACCAAAGGTCAGCAAAATCTCCGGAATGTGTTCTTTCCCTCACGAGAAGCCTTTCAAGTCCCTCACTGACTTTTAAAGGCAAGACCAGACGACCTCCTGCCGCAAGCTGATCCTCCCATTGCTCTTCAATCCGTTCACAAGCTGCGGTAACAATGATCCCCTGATAGGGACCTCCCTCAGGGAAACCTTCTCTTCCATCTGCAGTGATTACTTTTACTCCATATCCGAGAGATCTTAGAAGTTTATCTGCCTTTACTGCAAGTTCCTCTATCCTTTCAATGGACACAACATCCGCTCCTATTTCAGCCAGAACAGCTGCCTGATAACCGGATCCAGTACCAATTTCCAGAATTTTCGATTTCTTGACAACATTGAGAAGTTCAGTCATCCTCGCAACCATGTAGGGCTGTGAAATGGTCTGGCCCAATCCCACAGGAAGAGCACAGTCCTCATATGCCATTTTTCCGGCGGTTTCCTGTATAAACAAATGCCTTGGCACAGCCTTCATTGCAGAAACTACAACTGGAGAGACAATGCTTCTTGACTCAATCTGCTCTTTGACCATCTCTTCTGCTTTTCTTCTCCACCAGTCCATGAACATCACCCTAATGACAATATGCTTTTTTTTGGTGTTATTATACTACTTTAGCATTTCAGGATTTTTCAAATCTGAGAAAATGTTATTTTATGGTTTTATATTTCTCAAGTGCCCTTGACATTCTCAAAACACCTTCCCATGATGTATCACCGTCAACCTGGGCAAAGGAAAACCTTAAAAATTCTCTTCCATCTCCGGGATCATCAAAAAAACCTGATCCGGGAATTGCTCCAACTTTTTCCTCCAGGGCAGCGAATCGGGCAAAATCAGTACAATCTATTCCCGGCAATCTTCCCCAGATGAAGAAACCACCCATGGGCACCTCAAAAAGCAGACTTTCCGGTTCAAAATAATTCTTCATCGCATAAATCATCTTATCCCGTCTATTTCTGTAAACATCCCTTATGGATCCGAGATAGGAATCCAGATCCACACTGACAAGAAATTCAAAAAGGGCCCGCTGAGTCAGCGACGAAAGACCTATTTCCATTAGTACCCTCAAATCTACCGCCTTGCCCATAATTTCTTCCGGCAGGAGGGCGAAACCGCACCTTAATCCCGGGGCTATGATCTTGGAAAAACTTCCCAGGTAAATTATATTGCTGCTCCCGGAAGAAAGGGAGATATAGGTTGCAGGAGGACAGGAATCGTACCACAACTCCCTGTAAGGATCGTCTTCTATTATCCTGATTCCATAACGTTCTGCTATTTCCAGTATTTCCTTTTTCCTTTCTTCGCTTGTGGTGATACCGGAAGGGTTCTGAAAGGTTGGTATTGTGTAGAAGAAAGAAGGTTTCTGCTCTCTTGCCAGTTTTTCAAAATCATCTGGCAGGGGACCTTCATTATCCATATCCACAGAAAGAAGGGTACACTCTTCTTTACGGAAAGTAAGCATTGCCTCAGTATAAGAGGGTTTTTCAACGACTATGGCTGTTCCTTTCTGAAAAAACATAAGGGCAAGTATTCCAAGAGCAGCCTGAGACCCATTCGTTAACAGGATACGGTCAGGTCCGGGATCTTTTTCTACATAGTCTCTTTGCTTGAGCCAGCTGGAAATCCACGACCTCAGAACCGGATCACCCGCCGGTGAAGCATAAGAAAGCAATTCTGGATAACCATTCAGAACCTTTTCGAAAGCAGCCTTGAGACCCTCTATGGGAAAAAGTTCCTGAGATGGCTCCCCTGCAGTAAAAGAAACTGTACCCGGATAGGATACCAGATCTCTCATTTCCTGAATTATTGATGGAGACATGTTATTTACACGATCAGTGTAAAGTTTATGCCATGACATTACTACACCTCCAGAAATTTATTTCCTTTAAATTCAGTACCTATTATATGAAAACAAATAGATATTCTGAAAGGAAAAAAACATAAAAAGATATCATATTGATATTGACAAACATCTGCCTGACATTTATTCTATGTCAATAAACTTTTTATCACCTACATCTTAAATCATGAACTTAAATTTATCCAAGGAGGAAAACAGAATGAAACGTTTAGTTGTTTTGACAATTACACTCATGACTTTTCTTGTAACATCTACCTTTGCATGGGGAAGCGCTCTCCAAAAGGATGTGGTAGTTGTAGGTACGGAAAGTACCTATCCTCCCTATGAATTTCGCGATGAAAACAACGACCTGAAAGGCTTTGACATTGACCTTATGGAAGCTATAGCTGATAAGGCAGGATTTAAAATCGAATGGCAGGATATGCCTTTCGACAGCCTTATTCCGGCACTGATATCTGAGAAGATAGACATTATAGCAGCAGGTCTCAGTGCCACCCCGGAAAGAGCTGAAAGGGTTGCCTTTTCGGTCCCCTACGAAATATCACTGAGCACTTTCATAGTAAAAAAAGGGAATGACTCCATAAAGACAGTTGAAGATCTGAAAGGGAAAACAGTGACAGCCCAGCTGGGAACTGTGCAGGAAACATATTCCAAAGGGCTCGAGGATGTTCACGTAAAGGCCTTTCAAAAGTTTGATGACTGCGTGAGGGAAGTCGCTCTCGGACGGGCAGATGCTACACTTATGGATAAACCTGTTGCTTTGAAATTCGTGAAGCAGAAGGACTTCAAAGGCAAAGTCCAGATAGCTTTTGACCAGGAGATAACTGGAGCAGGAAAAGCCCTGGCCATGAACCTTGAAGAGGAAAAGCTAATTTCAGCTGTTAACGAAACTCTTGAAAAAATGGAACAGACTGGAGAACTTCAGAAACTGAAAGAAAAATGGTTCGAGATTGAGTAATTGATCCAGGGGACTTGTCAATAAAGACAAGTCCCCATCCTTATTTTTCCGATCTTACTACAACGCAATTACCAGCCTTTAGGAGAAAACCGGTTGCATTTGCTTCTGAGGAAGTGAACTCAGAATCTACAGCCTCTTCTACAGTGTCATAGATTTTACCTGGGAAAAAAATCCCATTTTTGTTCTGAGTAACCAGCGCAAGGGGATTATCTTTTGAGTCAAGGACAAGCTTCAGGGCACAAAAGGAGGGTATAGTAAAATCATTCTCAAGTGTTGCCATAACTTCTGCAGGATCCTCCACAGCTTTCTTTAACAGATCACCATAACCTTCAGGTCCCATTCCGTCCTCAAGATCTGCAACCATTATTATGGGAGCTCCTTTTTTTACGGCTCCCTTCACAGCAGATATTGATTTTGTCGACTGGTAAAGGTTCATATCATATGGGAAACCACCTGGGGAAACCAGGACAAAATCGGCTTTCTCCTCAACGGACAGAAGCTGTAGAGCAGACGCCTGTTCTACTCCTTCTTCCCAAGCCTTCACGGGATCTCCTGCTACGTATCTCCAGGGTAAACCAGACTCATCCGGTATAACATTTAATAGAAATGATTCCTTTCCCCTCAAGACTATTGACATGAATTCAAGCATGTCATTATTAACAGGATTTCCTGCAAGTTTGCCACAGTCACAGGCAGGATTGATGCCTCCCTTCTGCAGGCAGAAGGAATGATTTCTCACTATGGATTCACGGGCACTAACTCCTGGTATCAGCCCTTTTCTGCCGCCGCTGAAACCCGCCAACTCGTGATGAATTATTCCTCCTGTCAGAACTACTCCGTCAGCTTCCAGAACCTTTCTGTGCACTGTAACGGGATTTCCCCTTGACGTTACATGGAAAGTATCTGACATCTCCTCAGGTATGCAACAAAAGACCCTGTCCTTTTTCCTGAGAGCCTTTCCCAGTAAAAGTTCCTTTTCAGTTTCAGTAGGCAACTTGTGCTGGCCCCCTCCAATAATCCAGTCCACCTTCTCTGCTGGGCCAAGGGTATTGCGAACTGCTTCAGCCATGGAGCTGACATTCTGCCAGTTCCTGGTCGCATCGGGTAAAATAACTGCAATTGAACTGCAATTTTCAGCCATATACTCAAGCTTTTTTGAACCATATGGCTCTTTCAGTGCTTCTTCTATCGTATTTGATGGCGGTTTTTCCTGATGTCGTTCCGGAAAGACCAGCTGGCAGGGAATGTCAAATTCCATTTGGGTCCTGCCACAGACAAGAGAATGTTTTCCCATAATAACCTCCTGGAATATTACCTTGATACTCTTTTGGCCCTTTATTCACCATTCTTAGCTAAAACTCTTTCTCAGACTGATAATACTGACTGGAACATGATAACATAAAGATGTCTGGAATTTCCCAGGCTCTGCCCGGTTTTACTTACCAAGACGCTCAGGAAGGAAACTCTCATGGCATTCCAAGCTGAAACGTTGCATTGACTTTTATCTCCTGAGAGAATAGAATCTGTTCTTCAGTTAAACTCGGACAATTTGCAACAACAACATACAAACCGGACCATAAAAACAGATCAGGACGGTGTTCAAGTATGAATGACATTTTAAATGCACTTGACCTCAGCTACGATGAGCTGAATGAAATATGTATTACGCAATGGGATCTCCCCCGTTACAGGGCGGATCAGATCTCTCAATGGATATATGCAAAGAAGGTCTTTGACTTCAGCGAAATGACAAATCTTTCCAAGGAACTGAGAAAAGAGATGGTAAACCGGATAATGGTTTTACCTCCTTACGAGATCAAGAGACAAGTCTCCGAAAAAGACGGAACTACAAAATATCTTTGGGGAATGAACGATGGAGAGACCATTGAATCGGTGGTGCTTTTCCACGGCAATCATACAACAGCCTGTATTTCAACACAGGTCGGATGTCCCCTTAGATGCCTTTTCTGTGCTACAGGGAAGACAGGATTCGCAAGAAATCTCGCTACAAGCGAGATAACAGGACAATTTCTGTCAATGGAAAAAAATATCGGCAGAGATATCAACAATATCGTTTTTATGGGTATGGGAGAACCTCTTCTCAACCTGGAAAATGTCAAAAAAAGCATTCGCATCCTTAACCATCCAAAAATGAGAAACCTTGGGATCAGGCATTTTACTGTTTCCACAGCTGGAATAGTTCCGGGGATAAGGGACCTTGCTGATTCTGAACTTCCTGTCAGGCTTTCAGTTTCCCTTCATGCCCCTAACAACGACATAAGGAACAGAATAATGCCCGTCAACAGGGAATATCCCCTGAACAGGCTTATGGAGGCACTGGAATATTATCAGGACATAACTGGAGAAAGGATAACCATTGAATACATAATGCTCAAGAATATAAACGATCAGCCGGAACACGCTTACGAACTGGTTTCACTACTGGGAAATCTGAGAACGTATATAAACCTTATTCCCTACAATCCTGTAGATTCAGTATTTGAAAGATCGCCGGCAAAACAGGTAAAGGAATTCTACTCTATCCTTTCCTCTCTTGGCTGCGAAGTCGAGACCAGAACTGAAAAGGGAACCGATATTGACGCTGCCTGCGGACAGCTCAGACGAAAAACATGAGCCTTTTGACGGCCTTTTTATCAGGCCGTCTTTATTTTTAAAACATATCATGTTAGACTTGACTAACAAATAACAAAAAATCCATCAATGGATAAATCGAGGGAGATACGATGGCAATGCCAATTACTTTACACATGCTTAAAAACGGAGATGAAGGTATCATAGAGGCAATACCCTCCGGTGAATGTGCGAGAAGGCTCTATGCACTTGGATTGAGAGAAGGAAAGAAGATCAGGAAAGTTTCAGGAATGCCTTTCCACGGTCCTGTAACAATTATTCTTGAAGGAAGACAGATAGCCATCGGGAACAGGATCGCGAGAAGAATAATGGTAACCCCGCTGAGCAAGGTATGATCAACTGGAGGTCGTAATATAAATGAATTGCTTCAGATCGGAAAAGGTAAAAAGTAATCCTGCCTCTGACACAGAAGGCAAGGTTCTCCTTGTAGGGAATCCCAACGTCGGTAAAAGCGCCATCTTTACAAGACTTACCGGTGTACATGCATTATCATCGAATTATCCCGGAACAACTATCGGCTTTCTTGAAGGCAGGCTCGACCTCGGAGAAAGAGTTTACAGGCTTATAGATGTCCCAGGAGCATATACCCTGGATCCCACCAATGAGGCTGAGGAAGTAGCAAGCAGGATCATTGACGAAGGAGCAGAGTGTGCAATTGTAGTTCTTGATGCAACAGCACTGGAGAGAAATCTTTATCTGGCCTTCCAGGTATTGGAAAGGGGACTTCCCGTAGTTGTCGCTCTGAACATGGTTGATGAAACCCGGCACAAGGGAATAGAAATCGACATTGAAAAACTGGAAAAAATGCTTGGCGTTCCAGTGGTTCCTACTGTAGCTGTGACAGGCCAGGGGATCAAAACTATAGTAGACAGAATACCGGAAGCTGAAACAGGCAAATTCCCGATCCAGACCAGGGAAAAAAGATGGACAGAGATAGGCAACATTATCGAGTCTGTCCAGACTGTGACCCACAGACACCATTCCCTAAGGGACAAATTAGAGGATTTGACAGTTAATCCATTCTGGGGTGGAGTCACAGGCATACTGGCACTGATACTGAGTTTTTACATTATCAGACAATTGGGAGAAGGCCTAATCAACTACATTCTTGATCCGCTTTTTAACGCTTTATGGGTACCTGTACTTAAAACCCTATCCGGAATACTTGTAAATGTCCCAATTCTGCACCAGTTGATAATAGGAAGTCTTTTTGAAGGAGCCATAGACCTTGAGCAGAGCTTCGGACTGCTAAGCACCGGGCTTTACGTTCCCATAGTAATGGTCCTGCCCTATATAGTCTCATTTTATGCAGTACTCAGCCTCCTTGAGGACACTGGCTATTTGCCGAGACTGGCCATAATCTTTGACTCATATATGCACAGGCTTGGCCTTCACGGCTTTACAATAGTACCTGCACTCCTCGGTCTGGGCTGTAATGTGCCGGGAATTCTTGCGACAAGGGTACTTGAATCCTCCAGGGAACGTTTCATTGCCGCAACCCTGATATCCATAGCTGTACCATGTGCTGGTCTTCAGGCCATGATAATCGGTATTGTTGGCGATTTTGGATGGTCCTATATTGCCATAGTCTACGCAACGCTTTTTATCTCATGGTTCGTAATAGGCAGAATACTTCATTTGTCTTTAAAAGGGTACAGTCCTGAACTGATTATAGAGATTCCAAGTTATCGGATGCCCTCACTCAAAGCATGGTCGTTGAAACTCTGGTTCAGGACAAGAGGTTTTTTGATCGAGGCAATACCTCTTGTTCTTGCTGGAATTCTTATCGTTAACATAGCCTATTCGACAGGAATTATCCATTACGTAGCATTAGCACTTAAACCAATATTTCATACCCTTCTTGGTCTGCCAACCGAGGCTGCTGGCCCCATAATCCTGGGACTGCTGAGAAAAGATGTAGCAATGGGGATGCTGGTATCAATTGACATGACACCGGCACAACTGGTTGTCGCAACAGTAACTCTCGCAATGACCTTCCCCTGTATAGCTACCTTCATAGTGCTATGGAAAGAGCTGGGCGCAAAAAAACTGGCGGGTAGCCTTTCTATAATGATAATCTCCGCACTTGTAGCGGGAACCCTACTCAGGCTTATAATGGGTTTCCAGATTTAGACAGGTATACAAAACACAGCTAATAAGAAAGCCGGGGGAATTCCCCGGCTTTCTTGAATTTACGCCTTTTTGTACTGCTCGTAGGTATTCAGCAGCAGCATAGCAATTGTCATAGGACCAACTCCTCCGGGAACAGGTGTTATCCAGGAGACCTTTTCCACAAGGTTCTCGA
>CAZFJG010000070.1:0-8223 GCA_964519285.1 uncultured Synergistales bacterium
GCCTGGGAAGGATGCCAGTAAGGCAAAGATATTAAAGACATGAAAACCTCCTTGTACCTGCCTTGAAAAACCTACGTTAACTATTAGACCATAAAGAAGGGGAGGAGCAAAGTCTTGCAATGCACCTCCCTTAATCTTTTCCCCGCAATGCCGTGCTGCGGACGTCTTGACCCGATCCTGCAAGTCATAAGGCCTGTCACTCCTCAGCTTTGGTGATGTTTACCATCTCCTCCACCGGAATGAACTTCCGGCCTTTCTCTGGTCGAGTGTTGGCTCAAGACTAAAATCGCAGTCACGCACACCGCAGGGCCTTTATCTATCTGTATTATACCACACCCCAATTTACTTTATAACAGGATGAGACCTTGCAGTTACAGGTGATTTTATTCATTTCTGTTTCTAATGCCAGTGGAAGTATATCAAGTCTAATTTGCAACTTCCCCGCCTGACTTCAACTCTTTAATGTTATCCGCAATATAACCATACATCCATTCTGCAACATCCGGCCTTGTCAAAAGAGAGGGATCTTCAAGTATTTCCGTTATCTCCCTGCTGTCAAAGTGGAACTCTGCATCCTCTATGAGATAACTGTATATCCACCTTATATCGGGATGGGCTACAACCAGTGACACAAGTGAAGAGGGAATATCCCCCTCCGGTGGAAGATCTATTGAGTTTTTGAGAAAGGATGCAATTACCTTTGTACCTACACCAGGTTCAGACTGGATCGAAAACTCTCCACCATTCAGCTCCGCTGCCTGCTTAAGAAAAGGCAGACCCAATCCCACCTTTCTCGTTGTCCTTGATGTAGAGAAGGGATCGACAGCTTTCAGAAGGGTTTCTTCGTCCATACCTTTTCCGTTATCTGAGATCTCAAGCTCAAGAACTCCTCTTTCGTTACTGTCCCTTAGCACTATAAGAATCTCATCTGCGCCTGCATTAACTCCGTTTTCAGCAATATCAAGTATGTGCTGTGAAAAATCCTCAAGCATTTACCATCAACACGCCTTTCCTGTGGTCCTGTAACTCTGACCTCTGTTTCAGCAATCAGTTGACAAAGCGAGAACATTCCCTTGATGCCAGCAGTTCACACACAATTCTGTCTCTTTCGTGTATATCAAAAGGGTCCGTATCTTCAAGGGCTCTTTTGATTTCGGGAGTGTACATTTCCAGATCTTCATCCATATCAAGCTCTTTCAGCAGATTGTCAATATTTCCTTCTGCCTCTTTGCTCAACCTTTCGGTGAAATATCCAAAAAGGACCGACGCCCTTCCAAGCCACAAAAGAAGCTCCTCTTCCCTGCTCCAGGGATCCTCAAAGAAAATAGAGAAATTATAGTTTTCCATGGCCTCCATATCGATCCCGTCCGGTTCCTGCCAATATCCGATAAGATAAAAGGGAATATCCGGACTGTCCCTGAATATATCCCACAAAGCCTCACATGCCTGTAGTGACGCTCCATAAAGTTTGTACAGGGCTATTGCCCGGCTGTGCCTGACAGCTGGATTCAGGACCGGTTCTTTCTCGATATTTCTCAATATATCCTCATAATCGCCCATCTCCAGCATGCACCTGTAAAAAAGCGTCCTGGAAAAAGTCTCGTCCTCAAGGTCATATTTCATTATCTCCCCTGCAAGCTCAAGTGCCCTCTGGGTGTCCATTTCCGAAAACAGGACAAATCCCAGCCTTTGCAGAATACCAATATATAGCATCCCGGCGTCATCATCCATAAGCTCGCTGCCCATCTTCTGATAATTGTCAGGAAGCTCAGACTCAGCTATTTCGAGAGCTTTTTCGAGATATTTTACTTTTTTCTCATCTTCGTTAACTGAATCTGCCATAAGAACAAGGACTTCGGGATTTTCCGGGGCTTTATCTATTAATTCTTCTGCGATTTCCCGGATCCGCTGTTCATCCTCAGACAGATAGGCTTCACTTAGCAGAATATCTAACTTTTCGTCCATCTCTCTTTTTTCTTCCATTACAATACCTCCATAAGAAGCTTTTTCAAGGGTTGAGGAAAGTCTAAGCCAAAGAAAAGGAGCAGTCAAATAATACTATTTTATAAGCAGATCCCGAAGTCTTTCTTTCCTGAGTGAAATATAAGATAATTGTAACCAGGATAAATAAAAGGATGAAAGACAATACATCCTGATAAGGAGGTAAAAAAAATGTTTTCGAATATAAAGAAATTGCTTCTGATCATTCTTACAGTTATGACCGTCATGACAGTTATATCCACTGCAGAGGCAAAAACACCGGGAGAACGTATCGCCGGAGCTGTGAGCATTATAAAGGAAATGGCAGCCCAGGAAGATGCTGAAACCATGGCCTATATGCTGAACAGGGCAAAGGGCGTAGCTATCTTCCCTTCCGTGGTAAAAGCAGGGCTTGTAATAGGCGGACAGTACGGTCAGGGTCTACTGCTCAAAAGGGATGCCGGAAACAGCTGGTATGGCCCCTCATTCGTCAATATTGCAGGAGCTTCCTGGGGCCTCCAGATAGGAGCCCAGTCGGTGGCCCTTGTGCTGGTCATAACCAATGATCGTGGTATGGAACAGTTCGTGAAAGGTGATCAGTTCAAACTTGGCGGAGACATTGCCATTGCCGCTGGCCCCGTTGGCCGACAGGGATCGGCTGCAACTGACATTAATCTTAAAGCCTCAATTTACAGCTATTCCATGACCAAGGGCCTTTTCGCAGGTATAACCCTCGAAGGATCACAGATCGAAGTAGATGAAAACGCCAATACTGTCTACTGGGAAACTCCCACAAGCCCGGAGAAGGCTCTCAGCAGGAAAGCCTCGAGTGCAAAAATAAAACAACTGACCAGTGAGATCGAAAAGATCATGAGACTGTCCAGGTAAAGAACTATACCTTTTTTACTGTTCACTGGCAGTTTAGTTTTAATGAAAAGTCTGCAACGAGAGGGACATGGTCCGAAGCTGTCTTTGCAAGACGGCTTCGGCATGTTTTAAAATCAAGGACCTCAAAATCAGAACTGCAGAAGATATAGTCGATCCTTCCAACAGGATATCGACTGTAGAAAGTTTTTTGAGGCCTTTTGCCCGGGAGAGCTACCTGAACATCTCGCAGCTTTCTGCAGACCCGGCGATAATCCCTTGATGAAGGAAGAAAATTAAAATCACCACAGAGCACGACTGGCCCACTGCATTTCGGATCTTCAAGCCATTCTTTGCCCAGGAGGGACATCAACTGCAGTGACCTGGCACGCTTTCTGAATCCCAGGTGAGTATTGATCACATTGATACTGCTGTTTTCTACATCGATCTTTACCCACAGGGCTCCTCTGACCTCACCGGTATGTTTCTCCCGTGGAGCAAGGTTGCCGGATTTGATCAGAGATATAGGCAACCGGCTCAGTATAGCATCTCCGTATTCTTCATCCTCCAGGCTTATCGGAGGATGAAAATGGTGATCCATGGCAAGACTTCTGGCAATATCCATGGGCTGGTCCTTCCTGCCCGTCCTTTCAAGACCGGAATCCAACTCCTGAAGGGCTATAACATCCGGCTCGTATTGAGCTATTACTCTTGCTATCCTCTCTGTGGATATCCTACCATCCATACCGATACAACTATGGACATTGTAGGTCATAATTCTGATATTTTCATGTGCTTTATGACCTTTTCTGATGTTGAAAGCATAGCTCGGCCTGTCTTTTTTATTCAGAAAGTTCATAGCCATCTTCCTCAGATCAAGAGGACGGATCCACTCCCTGTCTTCATCTGGCAGGGAAACTCTTGATGGCAAAAGAATAAAACCTTCGGTCTCTGTAGTTCCAGGACCAGCATGGGCTCCGCTTTCTGAAGGGAAAGACAGAGGCTGTTTTTCCGGGTCCCAGCCAGATATAACAAATTCCCCGGCATCGGGATGATGAACGAGTTCAACAAGGTCTTTTGCAACTTCCTCCAGGAAAGGATGGCTATTCCCCAGAACGTGGCTGGCATCCTCTGGGAGATGCCATTTGCCAGAGCTGTTCCAGACGATGACACCTTCCTTTTCATCTTTTACCATAACAGCTGGAATATAGGCTTCTTCGATCAATCTTTTTGCGACATAATCTCTTGATCCTGTATCCAGAGAATGGCAATAAACAAAACCGACAGGCCCCATTGCTGTAATTATTGGTTTTCCAATGTCTTCGGGAAGGCATTTTTCGATGTTTCTCTTTACCACACCCTCTATTCTGGACCAGCCAATATGTCTGATCCTCTGGCTCTGCACTCCCCTTTTTTCCTGAAGCAACACTGACTGTACATTTCTTTTTTTATCAAAAATGCCGGCTACTGCTTCCTGTACTGTCCTGCCATGGATATCCTGGTATGAAAGACTGTCTTCCTGTCCATGGTCAGAGTAGATCCAGATATCGTAATGGCGCTTTCGAGATTTACAGGCTATGTTCCGTATTCTCCTTACAGCATTGTCTATCCCCTTTAATCCCCAGTAGGCAAATGCTGAAGAAGGTCCTCGTCTGTGGGCCTGCTCATCATAGCCTAAAAAATTACAGTGGATGATCTTCCTGTTCCTTGTAACGTCCATGGAAATCCCAGCAATTACAAGCTCTCTTGCAAGAATGTTAATACCCACCCTGGCCGGGACGAACTTCAGTTCCTTCCAGAGATCCCTGCCATTGATGACACCCCTGAACATATCCACAAATGCGAGGATAAACTCAATTCCCATCAGCAATAAAGTCTTTATCACGGAAGGAATGTGAAGAAGGAAGAATATAATGACCCCGAAGGGACTTCCCCTGTGGAAAAGAGTCCCCCAGCCCATATTGGAGGCACAGAAATGGGCTTCTTCAGCTCCTCCTGTGTATATATTGGAATAGGAGCTACCGTCTTCGAGAAGACCCTTTCCCTGTTTTTCGAGCTTTTCTTCGATATTCCTGGCATCTTCCGGTTCTATCATGCGAAAAACCCTGCATTTATCGGTGTCAAAAAAAGCAAATGCAGGAACAGCGTTCTTCACTCCATAAAACAGCTCTGCCTGTACAGCAGGTGTACTGGAAGGAAGGCCTGAATAGAAAGATCTCAAACGGTAATGCTGTTTTTGCTGAAGATCTTTTATAAAGGGAAGTTTTCCCTGTTCCAGAGCCTTTTCCATGTTTTTTTTTGCAAGACCGTCGATCTGGATAATAATAAGACCCTGCTGATCCGGACTTCCAAGAGTCTTAGAAAGGCCGAAGAGTCGGACCAGTATGGCACCCCTGCTGAAGAATCTTTTAACTTTTGCAAAGATCTGCTCTATTTTCCCAAGCATGCTATTTCTTGTCGTTTTCGTCCATGAAAGAACTTGCTGCAGCCTCAGCAAGGTTCCTTATAAGATCCCATTCCGCCCTTAGCTGATCCATTGCAGATTCCCAGAAGTTCTCCTGGTGAATAGCATGAAAGCATTCTTCGCCGCAAATCTTCGAATATAGATCGCTCAATTTTCTGACACACCTGGAAAGATCAAGAGAACTGGCCATGGAAAAGGCGCTATCCCTCATGGAACTTATCTCCTTTTCAGAAAAATTTCTTATCCTTGAAAGAGCTACCGAAAAAGACTCTACAGACTCATCGTAAAGGAGTAAACCGTTTTTACCGTCTTCCACTACCTCTCTTGCTCCAGGAGCATCAATTGCCACCACAGGAGTTGAAGCTCCCATTGCCTCTGCAAGGACCATTCCCTGGGTCTCGCTTTTGGAAGCAAAGGCGAAGACATCCATCCCATGATAGGCATCAACAAGTTCCTGCTTGTCCAGCTTACCGGTCATAAGAAGCCGATCTGACATTTTCTCCTCGGCGAAAAGATCCTTTATGGTCTTTGCAGAGGAACCGTCACCCACTACCAGAAACCAGGAATCTTTATCCTCTTTCATAAATTCCCTTACAGCTCTCGCAAGAAAACGAAGGTTCTTTTCTGGAGCGAGGCGTCCTACATGTCCCACTACAAAGCATTCCTCAGGGATTCCATACCTTTTCCTGAAAGATCCGCCGTCTCCACTGGAAAACTCATCGATCCGAATTCCTGTAGGGATGCTTGTCATGGGTGCTTTAACTCCTCTTTCCCTGAGTATCCCGGCAATACTCTCGCTAGGGGTAACAACATGATCAGCAAGATTACAGTAACCCTTGGCAAGCTGGATGGCAAATTTTTTCATCCTCGGGGAATCTCCGGGAACATAATGGGTATACTGCTCGTAGTTTGTATGGTAGGTAAATACAAGTGGGATCTGTCTCAGATTCGCTATCCTTACTGCAGTACTTCCCAGAAGAAAAGGATGGTGAGAATGAATTATATGAGGGTCGAATTCATTAATGTGGTGCTTTAAAAAGCCCGGAACAGGAACGGTGACGGAAAAGTCACTGCCGTTAAAATCCTGCAGAGCAGGTATCCTTATTACGTTTTCCTCTTTTTCCGGCATGTTCTCGAACTCTGGTGCCACTACCAAAACATTGTGTCCAATAGACCTGAGTTCCTTCGAAAACCATTCTACTGACCTTGCGACTCCCCCGACATGAGGAAGATAGGTGTTGGTCATCATCAGAATATTCATTTATCTGCGCTCCCTCTTGATCCACATATGATTCCTTTCAGGTTCTGCATAAACAGACCTGCAACCCTGAATACCGATCCTGATCCGAGGTTTATTACGGAACCACTCTGCCTCCCAGAAAACGTGAACTCCCCTTTTGTCGGGAACAATCTTCACACTAATATTGCCCCAGGGAGTGGGGGTAGGGCCAAATTTCAGTGTTTCTTCTTCCCTGAGCCATTTTTCGGGAATACCCAAACCAAGGACGAGACTTCCATCTTCGCTTTCCTCAAGGACAAAACAGTTGCGTATCATCATGACCCATTCGGCGGCAGCCCATACGTGCTGGCCGTCACCCATACATCCTCCGCCAGTTCGTGGATGTATGGCCTCTGGCCACTGGCCCGTCTGACTTGCCATTTCCGCTATATTCTCAACAAGCTCACAGGCTCTCGGATCTTTTGCCCGAAGGAGGACCTGCGCAATATGAAGAGTAAGATAGGCATTAATACCTGAATGGACCATGTCCTGGAAAAAACCTCCACGGACAAAGGAGTTCTCCATCATCCAATTCACTGTATCGAGTAATCTTCTGTCATTCCAGGACCACAACTGAAGGGGATAACCCGCTACTATTGAACCTATTGCTCCAGGATCCAGCCTTCTCTCCGGAGCTGCAGGCATTGCCGGCCTTCCCAGTCTCTTTTCGTTCTTTTTCAGATATTTCTCTATAACTTTCAGATATTCTTCAGCTTCCCTGTCATATTTCTCGTGATCTTCTATCTCCTCTGAATAGGAAAGAAGGCTGGAGGCAGCATGAAGTCCAGCGACACTCCAGAAATTGTCCCAGTAATAATAATCGTTGGGACCAAGATGCTCAGCACTGAAACCGGCAGGGAGCAAACCTGCGTATCTACTATTTTTATCCAGTGATATCCTCTTTCTAAGAATCCATTTTGCCCCCTTATCAGCAGCATTGATCCAGGAAGAAGGAGGAGTTTCGTTGGTAACCTCACAGAAACGGTTCATTATCCACAGAGCTTCTCCGTTTGAATCCCATTCTCCCTCCTGGGAGTGAAAGAAACCAAAGGGATTTTGCCTTGACGGAAATTTCAAGAGACACCGCCTTGATCTTTCGATCATATTGACAGCGAGCATTGCGTTAATAATAAAGGCCGAATCCCTGAACCAGAACCTTTTGTAAGTATAGGGACCAGGATAGACATCCCCTGGTGAATGAAGAACAAGGGACCTTAAAGCACCCTCGTAAAGGAACTTTATCTGTTTATCAGGAATCTCAAGGGTGCAAAGACCTTTCAGCGAAGTTGTCCATGCCTCTCCGGCATCTTTCCATCCCGGGTTTTCAACTGGACCTTCTTCCCTGCTGTTTAATGCCAGTTTTACAGAGATAGCCCTTTTTCCTTCAGGATCAAGTCTGAACATGGCTGCCGCAGTTGCCATGCCAACATCGCAGTTTACATAGTCCTTTTGCCTGCGTTTGTCCAGACCTATGGAAACGTCTCCAGCATGATAATCCGAGACTGCATGAAAATCTACCTTGCTGCCAAATTCCACAAGAGGTTGTCCGTCAATATTCCAGCGGTGCTTAGATCCCCTGTCAAGAGCTATCTTGTTAACAAAGCTCACACCCTCTGGATTGTAGGGCCTGAGGGAC
>CAZFJG010000071.1:0-8215 GCA_964519285.1 uncultured Synergistales bacterium
CAGTACAACCTGCTAGATAGGGATATCTGTCCCAGGATATACTGCCACCTTTTTCAATCATTTTGTCTGCTTTCTCCAGGACTTCGTCCATAATAGGCCAGTTTACCTTACCATATGCCTGCCAGTGAGAGATTTCAAGATGAGCTCCAGATTCCATTGAGATATGAGATACTTCATCAAAAGAACGAGAAAGATAATACCCTTCATCTCGCTGGTGGACGACAAAGATGCCGTTTTTGGCCCCTACTCCCCTGTTGAGTTCAATAAGTTCACGTGTATTTCCATATGCACATGGAGCAAAGATGAGTCCTGTAGAAAATCCAAAGGCTCCTTCTTCCATACATTCTTTAACCAAAGATTTCATATTCTGTAATTCTCCTGGAGTGGCATCTCTTTCATCCATACCCATTGCAGCAATTCTTACAGGTCCATGACAGAGAAGCACTGCAGCATTATTGTTAAGTCCTCTTTTCTCCAAAGCCTCCAGATACGCTGGAAAAGTTCTCCAGGTCCACTTCTCATCAGGGATAATTCCGTCAAGCCCTGCCAAAAGATCCTTAACGACACGAAGGTTCCTATCATTTACCGGAGCAGCACCCATTCCATCCTGCCCAAGAACTTCTGTTGTTACACCCTGACGAATCTTTGCATCAGACGGAGTCTCTCTAAAATATTCAAGATCAGTGTGGCTGTGCATATCTATAAATCCAGGTGATACTACTAAACCGGATGCATCAATTGATTCTTTAGCAGAATCCTCGATTTGACCAATAGATACTATTTTTTTGTCTTTTATACCAACATCTGCTTGATAAGCTTTTTTATTACCTGTTCCATCAACAATTTTTGCCTTCTTAATCAGAAGATCAAGCATTTATTAATACCCCCTTCATATAAAAGACGCGGTTTATAACTTTAAGTTTAATTTAATTCAATTAGCAGCCATTTCCTTTTAAAGTCTATTTGACTATTTGTAATAATTTACATGTTGCCTTCTCTGTCTCAATCCTGCCTTGCATTGAAAATGTCTCTTCTTATATTTTTTCAATATCTTAGGTCCTTAGCTTTATTCCTGTCTTTTCGCTAGAAACGAATATTACCAACTTTTTATAAGTAAACCTCAATTTCTTCCATATAAGCAGAATCCCAGAGGCTATGTGAAAGCTCTAAACGGAATTGTGCCGGTTTTATCAAAGAAACACCGCCTTATCACGTAAACATCTACAAACATTTAACTTTTATTCCCTGCATTCATTCCCTAAAGTCTTTCCAAAACTCAGTTGTTAAATATATTGTAGTTTGTTTAGAAAATTCTATTCAGCTAATTATGAGACTTCTTCCTACCTATAAAGAAACGATTTAAAAGCAATGCAAGTAAAATCATTATTATGCCAAAAATATCAGTAATAAGCTTCGTTTCAATTAAAGCTAATCCCGAAATCAGAAGCATAATACGTGGCAGAACTTTCAAATTATCAAGCATCCACCCCTGAATAGCACTTGAAATGGCTGTCATTCCTAAAATTGCTCCTGGTATTATTCTCAAGAGATTTGCTAAATTAGCATCCACTAAAACTAGTTGGGGTGATATCACAAAGAAATATGGAACCAGGAAAGCCCCTATTGCAAGTTTAGTAGCATTGAAACCCGTCTTTAAAGGATCCGCATTAGCTACTCCAGCTCCAGCAAAAGCTGCGGAACAGACGGGAGGAGTAATATCTGCAATTATTCCGAAATAAAAAACAAAAAGATGAGCTGCAATAATTGGAACACCCAGTTGCATTAAAGCAGGCGAGCAAATAGTAGAAGTTATAACATAATTTGCAGTTGTAGGAACACCCATGCCCAGAACGATTGAAGAAAACATTGCTAAAATCATGGTAATAAAAAGGTTTCCTCCTGCTAAATCAACCAGACCTGTAGCCAATTTTAAACCCAAACCAGTTAAAGAAATCGTCCCAACAACCATACCAGCTGTTGCACTAACTACTGCTACACTTAAAGCAGTTTTTGCTCCCAACTCCATAGCTTCTATATAATCTTTAGGCCCCATCCTGTGTTCTTTGTACAAAGCTCCAGCAATAATAGCAGAAGCTATTCCACATAAACCAGCTCTCATAGGCGTATAACCAGACGCCAAAACAACAACAATCACAATTACTGGAGAAAAAAGGATACCTTTACTTTTTATTACATCCCATAGGACTGGAACTTCTTCTTTGGGAAGTCCTTTTAAACCCATTTTTTTTGCCTCAAGATGGACAGCCACGAATACCCCTGTGAAATATAAAACTGCAGGAATGGCTGCTGCCATTGCAACTTTAAAATATGGAATCCCCGTAAACTCGGACATCAAAAAAGCCGCAGCACCCATAATCGGAGGCATTAGCTGTCCTCCTGTTGATGCAGAAGCTTCAACTGCAGCAGCAAACTCAGGTTTATATCCAGTTTTTTTCATCATTGGAATAGTAAAACTACCCGAAGCCACTGTATTCGCTATGGAACTACCAGAAATTGTTCCTTGAAGTGCACTACTAATAACAGCCACTTTTGCGGGTCCTCCTGAAGACGTGCCAGTTAACGCATTTGCAAAATCGTTAAAAAATTGTCCAACACCAGTTTTTGTCAAAAAAGCTCCAAAAAGAATGAACAGAAATACAAAAGTACTTACAACACCTATAGGAATTCCAAGTATTCCCTGTGTACTTAAATACATGTGCCCAACTATTCTTTCTAAGCTAAAACCACGATGTAGGAAAAAACCTGGAGTGTAAGACCCAAAATAACAATAAAGAAGAGAGATGATACCTATGGCAAAAACAGGATACCCACAGACTCTTCGAGTTGCTTCTAAAACGAGTATAACAGCCATGAATCCCATAATGTAATCTGAAAGGATAAGATCTCCAGCTCTGAAAATAATCAGCTCATAATTCATCATCCAATATATTGCTATCAATGATGATAATGCACTGAGACCTATATCATACCAATGAAGGGGTACATTTCTCTTTTTTCTTAAAAAAGGATAAAGCAGATAAACAAGAACTAGAGCAAATGATAAATGAATCGACCTCTGTAATTGAGGAGGATAAGCCCCAAACATAGCTGTATATAACTGAAATAAGGAAAATGCTACTGCAATAAAAGTAACCGTTCTTTCCCAATTAGTAGAGAGTTTCCTTCTTATAACACCAATATCATACTTTTCACGAACTTTTTGAAGCTCGTCGTCAGAGTTTTTTTTAGAATCGATATTGCACTCCATAAAATTTCCCCCATCTATAATTTAGAAAAAGACTCCAAGATTGAATATCGATGTTCAAGTTTCGCAGGACCTGAAAAAGCTAATAAGTTTTGCAATTACTCGATAAATAGATATAAAACACTTCATTCTTATAATAATATAGTTGCGCATCATTACACTATATTGCCTTAAGAAGAAATGTATTCTTAATGTCGTTTTTCTATGGCTCAACTGAACTAACACATTTGCTATCTTTTCTGAAATCTGAAGTTTGTACATAAATCCTGATTATAGACAATAACTGCTAAAATAGGCCACTGATCAAAAGGTAGAACTTCTATCAATTATTTACGATCATGTAACCAGTAAATACGTCAAAGGTTTTCACATGCTCAACCTGAGTTGTAAGATAGATCGACTTTTATGCTGGGATCTTTCTCATCATGTCAGTCCCAAAATAGGGGAGAACAGGATTAATAAGATAAGTTACACTCTAAATAAGCTCTCAACATCTACAATAAAAGGTTCAATGTAATCTGCAATACCATCAATATTGTGTTAGATCTCGTAAGACAGGCGCTGAAATATAAATATCCTCATCTTATGTATTTTTTGAAACCCTTCTTGCTTAATCAGTTGTCATTAATAAAGTCCTAGATCTTAAGATACATGTAATCACCAGGTTAAATAAAACATCAATAATATTCTAACCTCTACAACGACAGACAGAAGATCCTGAAAAGCCTCCACAACATTGTAGAAAGAAGTAAACCTTTGAAAAATCCTCTGAAAAATCCTCGCTTTGGCGAAGATTTTACTTATTAAGAGTAACGGGCAAATATTTTCCCTCTCACAATTACCTTCAATTTCTCAGGCTATTAAACTACTAGTGTTACATAGTGATTTCACTTTTCAAACTGTGAAAATTGACTAAATATCTAAAGTCGGGCGAAAAAATTTTCGCCCGACAAAATATTGAACAAGGATACTATTTTTTCCATACACCAACTTCTTTGTAATATTTTATTGACCCCGGATGAATAGGTACAGTGACACCTTTTACTGGATCTTCAGGGTCCATGTCTTTAAGTTTAGCCATCATTTCGACTAATTCATCTTTGTTTTCCCACATCGTTTTGGTCAATTTATACGCTACCTCTTCAGACATGTCATCTCTTACTGCAATTACAGCTCTAACTGCAAGAGTATGGATATCCTGATCTTGTCCATGGTAGGCTTCTGCAGGAACAACAGCTTCTCTATAGAAAGGATATTCTGAAATTATTTTTTCTAACTCTTCTTCTGTAAAAGAAATCATTTTTACATCTCGTGCTATGCAAAGATCCTGATATGTAGCATTAGGCGCAGCTGTAGTAGTAAAAATTGCATCCAAAAGTCCATCTTTCATCCTACTTACGGCATCAGCGTTATGTAAATAAGTTGGTTTAATATCATCAAGCGTCAATCCGAAAATACCAAATATCTGACTCGAATTAACCAGGGGGCCACCTCCTGGAGCTCCTACATTAACTCTTTTTCCTTTCAAGTCTGAAACGGTATTAATATCAGAATCTTTATTAACAAATAGATGGATATGTTCAGGAAAAATTGAAGCAAGTACTTGCAGGTTTGTATATTTTTTATTAAACATTTCTGTTCCATTAGCTGCGTATTCAATGAGATCCGTTTGAGTAAGTCCTAGTTCGATTTCATTCTTATCAAGAAGTTTTGTGTTTTCGAGTGAGGCACCGGTTGCCTGGGCTGTCACAGAAATATCGTCATTATACTTACCCCATACCCTGGCCAAAGCTCCCCCAGTAGGATAGTATGAACCAGAAACACCACCTGTACCTATGATTAACATATGTTCATTTTTTGAAGCTTCTGCTACATTAGGACTTGTAAACAAAAATCCTCCAAGAAACGCAACCGCAACAACGAACGTAATTACCATAAAAAATTTACTTTTTCTCATCCTTAAAACCCACCCTTTCTTGTTCAAAATTAATTGTTACAGACTAAAGAAACTTTTAAAACTAAATTTCACCTCCCATGTTCATATTGAATAACTCTTCAAGGTATAGCTTGTTGAAAGATAAAAGCCTCTGAAATAGTATTTCGCCAAGATATTTATCAGCCTTTTTAGAATTACCACCACAACCTGTACTTGTACCATCTTTCGTATTAGAGTATAGAGTTACATTAACTTCGTGACAGTTAGCCATATTACTTCCTTTTGGATAAATTGCTTTGGATAAGGGTTTTAAAAAGTCCGAAATTAGTTTTTCCTCTCTAACAAGATGTGGACATAAATATAATGCTAGAGATGTTTGAACAACAGATGCATGACCGAAGGGTTCATCTTCCTCACTAAGGATATCCGATGAAATTTGTTTTAAAATTGAATAAACATCGATGGTAGCACACCTTACACCTGATTCTTTTCTTAACCTTCTGGCGGTTGTTTCAAGGGAGGGCAAACTCCCAAGGTGAACGTTAACAAACATAAATCGACATGCTCCATTTTCAACCATTGATCGACTTGCATGATATATTACATCTGTTAAAACATCCCTTGGCAAACTTAGTGTGCCAGGAAAATCAATCATCTGCTCAGCAAAGTTTACTGGAAATACTGGACAAACCAGTGTTTCCATTTCTTTACCCAGGGAATTAGCAACTTCTCCAGCAAGAATTGACTCAAAACCAACCCCCAGGTGTGGACCCTGCTGTTCGGTGGAACCTATAGGGAAAATCACCATATCTTTTTTTGAAAAATATTTTCTTATTTCCTCCCAAGTCATTTCTTCCATTAACATTTTTATGACTCCTTCAGGAATTAAAAAGAATTGATGGTTAATAGAATTATTCCAATAAAAAATCAACTAATAAGAGTCTAATGTTCAAGGATCAATTTTTTAATATTTATTATTCACCAAGATATATCAATGCCGCTTTGGACAAAACTTCGATTCCTACAGGCAGACATTTTTCAGGTGGAAGAAATTCAGGATTATGTAAGGATATTTTTTGTTTTCCTGGATCAGTAACTCCTAACATAAAAAATGCTCCTGGCTTATTTTCGAGATAATAACTAAAGTCCTCCGCAAACATCACAGGATAATCTGCAATTACCACATTATCCTTTCCAATGGACTCTTTACCTGCTCTAACAATAAGATCTACTCCCTCTTTTGCATTTATAACGGAAGGATATCCAAGTAGATAATTTACTTCACAATGAGCACCGAATGCTTTAGAAATATCAGTAGCTATTTCTTTAATACGTTTGGGAACTAATTCGCGACTTTCTTCATTGAAAGTTCTACATGTCCCCTCAATAACTACTTCATCAGCAACGGTGTCATATCTTTTGCCTCCTTGAATAGTTCCCAATGTCAATGCCCCTATCAACCTTGGATCCATATTCCTGCTTATAATTGTCTGAATAGCAGTTACTATATGACATGCAGTAACTAAGGCATCAACCCCCTCATGAGGAGTTGAACCATGACAGTGTTTACCAGTTACTTTAATGAAAATACGGTCAGAATTGGAGGTCATTACTCCCTCCCGTACCCCGATTTCACCTGTAGTAAAATCGGGATGTACATGTAAACCAAGTACCATGTCGGGTTCAGGATCTAACAATGCTCTATCTCTTATCATGAGAGGAGCTCCTCCGGTCGGTCCATTTTCCTCTGCCGGTTGGAAAAGAAATTTCACATTCCCGTGTAAATTTTCTCTAAATTTAGATAATACATTTGCTACTCCTAAAAGAACTGCTGTATGAACATCATGCCCACAAGCATGCATCATTCCAGGTATTTGTGATTTAAAATTACAATTCGTATTTTCAGATATATTGAGAGCATCCATATCTGCCCTAAGAGCAATCGTTTTACCTGGATAAGGTCCTCGTAATACTCCCACAACACCAGTTCCAGCTACACGCTTATATTCAATTCCCAACTTGCACATTTCAGCTTCCACTAACGAAGCTGTCTTTTCTTCTTTTAACGCAAGCTCTGGATTCGCATGGATGATCCGTCTTAAATGTATCGCCTCTTTTGATATTTCTTTAACCCGATTTTTAATTTCGTCCATATTTTTCACCTCTAAGACTTTTTTACAATTGATAAAGAGAATGTATCAAAATTACAAACTTATAGCTTTCTCTATCCTGTTCAATCCTTCTGTTATTTCCTTTTCTGATTTTGCAAAAACAAACCTTACGTATCCCGGATACCTGAAGGCTGCTCCGGGAACTACTGCTATATGAGCATCTTTCAGGAAAAATGTTGCAACATCCAGGTCATTTCTGATAACTCCTTCAGACCATTTCCTGCCGTAAAGATCAGTCACATCTGTAAAAACATAGAAAGCTCCATCAGGCTTCTTACATTTCAAACCCTTAATTGAATTGATCTTGTCTACCATTAAATCCCTTCGTTTAACATAGACTTCAAGCATATTCGATATAGCATTCTGGAAACCCTTGATCGCCTCAATGGTTGCTATCTGAGAAATACTATTAACGTTACCTGAAACATGCCCCTGCAGTTTTATCATCCCGTCAATTACATCTTTCGGACCTCCTGCATATCCCAATCTCCAACCAGTCATTGCATAAGTTTTCGACACACTGTTTACAGTCATGACGATATCTTTTATGTCGCATCCAATAGAAGCAATACTGAAATGTTCGTGACTGTCGTATAGCAGATATTCATATACTTCGTCAGTTACAATAAAAATATCTCTTTCGAGGGCAAGATCGGCAATTGCACGGAGCTCTTTTTCGTGACAAATAGCTCCAGTAGGATTGTTGGGGCTATTTATAATTATTGCTTTTGTATGGGGAGTTAGATGGTTTTCAATATCTTTTCTGGTCAATCTAAAATTATTATCTGGATTTGTGGGGGAAAAAATCGGAGTGGCACCAGCAAGTTTAACCTGTTCCTCATA
>CAZFJG010000072.1:0-8172 GCA_964519285.1 uncultured Synergistales bacterium
CCATTTAAAATGTACATATTTGGAATATCATGGTAATCAATGAACAACCTTTTATCAGTAACAAGTTTTTCTGAGACAACAAGAATATCTGCCCCTCCCCCAAATTTCAGAAGCAGGTCACCAGCTTTGTTCATACCTGCAGCAAGAGCTGAAGCAATATGGTCTGCAGAACCAGCAATTACTGGAGTACCCTCCTTAAGCCCAGTAAGTTCAGCAATTTCTTTTGTTACGTTTCCAACAATGTCAGTTGGAAAATAGACAGGAGGTAGTAACTCGATTGTTAAACCGACACTATCACAAATCTCAGGAATCCAGCACTTATCTTCCAGAGACCACATACCGCTTTCCAAAGCCCAGTTCAGTTCAAGAGTTGCAACTCCCGTGATCTTATAAGTAATGTAATTATAGGAGCCCATGATCAATTTTGACCTACTCAGATGTTCAGGTTCATTTCTTTGTAGCCAAAGATATTTTGGGAAAATAACCTGCTGGTTGATCATGTTGCCAGATTGTTGAAAATACTTATCCTCATCAATAAGATCTTTCAATTCTTCAATCTCTCTAACTGCCCTGCAATCATTCATCTGGATTGATGGCCGGATAGCGTCCCCACTACTATCGACAAGAATTAAAGTGGGAACCATTCCTGAAACACCGATTCCACTGATATCTTCCTTTCCCAGTGTAGAAACAACTTCCCGTAACAGTTCTATACTTTCTCTCCACCAAATATCCGGATCCCCTTCAGCAAATCCTGGAAAGGTATTAATAGCATTATGCGTTCTTATCCCTTCATAAAGGATATTTCCTGATTCATCGATCACAGCACATTTTACTCCAGTAGTACCTATATCAAGGCCAATAACAGATTTCATGATTACTCCGGACTATTCACTTTATTCATTAACGTTCTAACCCGTACAGGATCTACCGGATTCCAGGTCAAACCGTCCTTTTTCAGCGATGTCCCAACTACAGCTCCATCAGCAACTTCCAGTAATTCTGAAACATTTTTCAGTTTTACACCTGTATTAGCCAGGACGGGCACATCACCAACTGATTTTTTGACTTTAAATAGCTCTTCCCTGGATGTGGGAAGTCCTGTCATAGGACCTGAAACAAGAATCCCGTCGGCTAGGGAGGAAAATACAACACTTCTGGCGATATCATCCAGTGGTCGCCTATCAGAATTACTTGCAAATTCAGCCGAAATATTGAACAGGATTTCAACATTATCAGCATTGATCAATTTTCGATAACGATAGAGTTCGCCGACATTTGTATTCCAATACCCCATATCTGAAGAATAACTTCCAGTGATTACCTCTCTAATGAAGGAAGCACCAGTCGCTTTGGCAATTGCAAGAGCAGCCTTGGGATCCCATAGGACATCGACTCCAAATGGGACTGTAATTTCACTGGAAATCTGCCCTATAACAAAACTCATTGCCGCAACAGTAGAAAAGTCTGCATTTAAAGAATAAGGCCGATCATTTTCATTACAGAACATTACTGCATCTATGCTTCCGTTCTGGAGGGCATTAAGGTCAGAGGTGATCTTCTCCAGAATGCACTTCATGTCACATTTCTCCTTATATAAAGGTGCTCCAGGCAGAGGAGGGAAATGTACCATTCCAATAATCGTTTTCTTTTCTCGCAACAATGAAGTTATTCCAGTCATATAATTACAAACCCCCTAGATAAATTTTCTTTATTTTGAAGACCATTCTTCAGTTATCTTATGCTCCTTTTCTTCCTGCAACTCTGGAGTAGAAACAGTAATATCTGATTCAGATATTACTTTCCAGAGGTCTCTAAGTCTTCGTTTAGCTGGATTTAACTTATTTTTTCCGATCTCTACAATAAGGGCATCCAGAACTGTCATTACCGGGACAAGACTGTAATGATCTGAAATTGAAGGCACAAGCAGAACCTTAGAGGCAAATGGTACTGCAGGATTTTTAAGGCTATCTGTAAGAATGACCACAGGAATCTTCCTTCCGGTCATAAACTTTACAGCATCAATTGTTCTTTTGGCATATAAGGGACTGCCATAAGAAATTGCAAAGAATGAATCATTTTTATTCAGATCAAACAGCTCTTCATACATTCCGTCAGTGCCATAACTTCCCACCAGGTGTACAGCTGGTAGAAACTCCCTCAGGAGAAGATAGAAATAGAGTGCTGCACTCCTGCTGGATCTTTGTCCCATGATCATTATCCTTTTCGAATTGGATAGGAGTGAGACGGATTTGCCGAAGTTATCTATGAGATGAGGGGTCAGCATTGTATGGATTCCTGCCGCATTCTTTCTGGCAATGGTAAGAAGTTTATTTTCATCGGTGGGCTCAATCCAGGAACCCTCTAACTGATGACGTGTTGGAAGCTTGGATGAAAGAATGGTATCCCAGTAATCTTCCATTTGACTCGTTGTTTGGGATTGTGTCGAAAGAAGGACTTCAACCATTTCATCCTTAAGAGCCTGAAAGTTTGGATATCCCATCCGGCCAACAGTCCTAACTATTGTGGCTGGACTCGCTCCAACATTCTCAGCAAGCTGTTCTACTGTCATAAACGCCACTTTTTCATAATTTCCCTGTATATACTTACAGACATTTTTCTGTTGTGCTGGAAACGTCTGTATCCTTTCACCTATATGTAGAAAAGAAGCTTTAGACATTTTTTTTGCCCCCCCAAACATAAATCCTGACCTATTAAAAATAATAACACGAATTATTATACTTGACATGCTCTATTTCTTCTAATATCTTATTAAGAAAGAAATATTTCTTTCTTAATTTATTAGTAATAGAAAATTATCTTTCACATGACAGGAGCATAGGTAGACAAAACGAAATCCATTAAAAGGAGGTTTTATTAACAAGGGTCTTAGTGGCAAAACATAATCAAAAGGTAATTTGAATCACTAGTCTTCAAATAAGGGGGAATGAGTAGTGTCAATTTTTGCCGAAACGTTTGATGTTTACAGTCTTTTGATCGACTTGGCATTTGCTAGTGGATTTATCCTTATTGGTCAGTTGCTAAGAGCTAAAGTTAAGTTTTTCCAGAGTTTCTTCGTCCCTGCTAGTCTTATCGCTGGTTTTGTAGGTCTTGCCCTTGGTCCCAGGGGATTTGGTTTTGTGCCTTTTTCTGCTCAGATGGGACGATATTCAGGAATGCTGATAGTTCTCGTCTTCGTTTCAATCGGACTTCGTGGTTTTGAAATATCAAAGGGCGGTTTTAAAAAGGATGTAGAGCGTATAGGAAGCTATATGTGCTTTAAAGAAGCTTCATACATGCTTCAGTATTTTGTCCCCATCGTTTTTGGAATATTTGTTCTTAGCAAAATATTCCCAACCATTCCTCAGGGATTCGGAATGCTTCTCGGAGCAGGCTTTGTCGGTGGACATGGTACAGCTGCAGCAGTAGGGAAAACATTCGCTGCTTACGGATGGGCGGATGCCACTGACCTCGCCATGACATCTGCAACTATAGGAATTCTTGCCGGGATTTTTGGCGGAGTTATTATGATTAAGTGGGCTACAAAGCGTGGGCTAACTTCCTACGTTAAAGATTTTGGCAGTCTTCCACCAGAACTCCGAACCGGTCTTATTCCTGCTGAAAAGAGAGTGTCGATGGGGTCCGAAACGGTATCTCCAATATCTATAGATCCTCTCGCCTGGCATCTGGCATTATTGTTCCTTCCCGCCGGATTAGGCCGTATTGCTGCTAGTTTAGTAAATTCACAGCTAGGCCTTCACGTTCCCACCTTCTCCATGGCTTTTATAGTAGCTGTAATTTTCTACTATCTTCTCAAGCCCAGCGGAGCCTACAAATACGTTGATCGAAAGCTGGTTGGAAGAATAGGCAGTGCCTTTACAGATTACCTGGTCTTTTTTGGAGTAGCTTCCATCAAGTTGCCAGTTGTATTAAAGTATTGGGCCCCCTTCTCCATGCTCATGATTTTGGGAATTGCAGTCGTAGTGGTAGGGTTCTTATTCCTTGCCCCGAGGATGAACAGAAATGACTGGTTTGAGAGAGGAATTTTCGTTTACGGCTATTGTACTGGAGTTTTTGCTATAGGTTTTGCCCTTCTTCGGATCGTTGATCCCGATATGAGATCCAAGACTCTTGATGATACTGCAATTATTACACCTATAGTTGTTATCACAGATATTCTAATGGTATCTATTGCTCCGATCCTTCTTTCAACGGGTAAGATCTGGGCTTTGTTGGGTCCGGCAGGAGCATATCTGGCATTTTTCCTCCTGATGCCTATGATAATGAAATGGTGGTATCCAAAACTTCCAATGGCCAGACCTACTAATATTGTTTCAGAAGAATCTGGAGCTGAGTAGGCATATACTTTGGGCCTGTTTGTTAATCGTAATTTCTATCTTTTAGGGGGAGTTTAGGCTCCCCCTCCATTTCGAGATTAAACTAAGGAGGGAATAATTTATGGTAAAAGGTAAAAGTGTTAAGTTTCTTTTCCTCTCAGAGGAAGATATGATCGAAGCAGGAGTCCTTGATATGGGACAATGTGTAGAAACAATGGTAGAAATGTTCAATCTTATGGGAAAGGGCGACTATCTTCTTGGAGGGGCTTCCCGGAATTCTCATGGGATCAAGATTGAGTTCCCGGAAACATCCGAATTCCCTAATATGCCTGTGCTTGGTCCTGACAGAAGATTCATGGCCATGGTGGGCTATCTGGGGGGGGATTTTAATATATGTGGAGAAAAATGGTATGGTTCTCACATAATCAACCCATCAAGAGGACTCCCAAGATCTATCCTAAATATCATTCTGAACGACCCGGATACCTCAGAACCATTAGCTTTTATGTCAGCCAATCTGGTTAGCGCAATGAGAACTGGAGCGATTCCTGGAGTAGGTGCAAGATATCTTGCAAGACCTGACTCTGAAGTTGCGGGTATAGTCGCTGCAGGCGTAATAAGTAAAGCCTCTCTTATGTCTCTTGCATATGTCCTTAAAGACCTGAAAGAAGTAAAAGTTTTTGATCTTAACAATGACAGAGCCTCTTCCTTCTGTGAAGAAATGTCTAAAGAACTTGGTCTTAATGTCCACACTGTTGGTTCTCTTGAAGATTGTGTTGTGGATTCAGATGTAATAAATGTGGCTGCGTCAGGAAAGGCCTCGCCACACATCAAACCGGAATGGGTAAAAGAAGGAGCATACCTGGCCCTTCCTGCAGGCGTTTCTTTTGAACCGGATTATCTGTTTGATGTACCGGAAAAAGTAGTCGTGGATCATTGGAAGATGCACATGGCTTTCAGAGAAGAACTTGAAGGTCTGGACATAGAAAAACATTTTGGCCTAGCAAGCAAATACCTCTTTAAATATATTGAGGATGGAAAGATGACAGACGATGACGTAGTTAGCCTTGGAGATATTATTTCTGGCAGCAAACCTGGCAGGGAAAACGACAGGGAAAGAACCGTATGCATAACAGGAGGTTTACCGACCGAGGATCTGGCCTGGAGTTACACTGTTTACCAGAATGCCCTTAAAAAAGGAATTGGACAAGAACTCAAACTCTGGAACGAACCTCATTGGTTCTAAAAAATGCTAATTATTTTTGAACAACTAATGTTCAGTACATATTTAATCAGGAGGTTTTTCTCGTGAAAGGAAAAGAGGTTAAATTCCTGTATCTTTCAGAACCCGAAATGATAGAAGCCGGGGTTCTTGACATGAAAGAATGCGTTAAAGTAATTGATGAGACTTTCCATCTCCTTGGAGAGGGAGATTATTTAATGGGAGGTCCCAGGGAGAATGAACATGGATTGATGATATGGTTCCCTGATGAAAAACGTTTCCCTAACATGCCTGTAAATGGACCTGATAGAAGATTCATGGCAATGGTTACTTATCTTGGTGGAAGGTTCAACGTATGTGGTGAAAAATGGTATGGCTCAAATGTTGAAAATCCTAAATCTGGCTTGCCCAGATCTATTCTCACCGTAATGCTAAACGATGCGGTAACATCTGAACCTCTGGCCATAATGTCCGGGAATCTTATCAGTGCCATGAGAACAGGCTCTGTACCTGGTGTAGCTGCAAAATACCTTGCACGCAAAGATTCTAAAGTCTGTGGTATCGTCGGGGCTGGAGTAATAAGCAGATCATGCCTTATGGCCATTGCAGAGGGCACTCCGTCTCTGGAAGAAGCCCTGATCTATGATATTCTTCCCGAGAAATCTCTTGCCTTCAAAGAGGAAATGGAAAAAGTAACAGGGCTCAAGGTTACTCCTGTTGACTCTCTTGAAGAATGTATTAGAAAAGCAGACGTAATAAGCGTTGCGACTGCAGGTACAAAAAAGGCTGATATTCCTACTGAATGGTTAAAAGAAGGCGCTCTCCTGACCTTGACTGGAACTGCCGAATTAACTGATGACTGTTACCTGGACAATACCGTAATAGCGGATAACTGGAAAATGCACCAGGCATGGATGACTGAAGGGGAAGAACATCCCAAGGGAATGGAAAGCATCCTTACATGGGCTCCTTCAGCTCCTGTTATTAAGCTGATACTCGATGGAAAAATGAAACATGAAGATATCAGAAGTCTTGGAGATATAGCTTGCGGTAAAGTCCCAGGAAGAAAAAATGACAAAGAAAAGATAGTATTCATAACAGGTGGAATGCCTGTTGAAGACGTAGCATGGGGATATAGTGTTTATCAAAATGCTCTGAAAAAAGGAATTGGGCAAGAGCTCAAACTCTGGGATGAACCTCACTGGTTCTAAAGTATCCGGATTAAATTGGATAAGGAGCAATAGGGGGATGGCAAAACTGTCATCCCCTGACTATTCATAGATCAGTCATCTGAAGATTACGAGGTTTTAATACATGACTTGCGAAAGTAAATCACTGACAAACGCACTTAATCCGGGTTCAAACTTCCTTTATGTTGTTGGAGTATTATCCCTGGTTATTTCAGGAGCACTATGGGGTTCAGAAGGGGCTCCTGTAAGGATAAGTTACTCCCATGGTATGACGTCTTTAACCCTGGCTCTATTCAGGGCAACTTTTGCGTCATTGATAATGGGCATATATGCGGTTCTCAAAGGAAGGAAAGATGTGTTTGTTATGCGTAGAACCGACTTATTCCCATGTTTTATAAGTGGATTTTTCGGCGTGGCCATATGTGCTACGGCTGGTGCTTTTGCTATGGGGCGGATTCCCATTGGCCTAACCTTTCTTCTTATTAACACTGCACCATTCTGGGTAATGTTACTAGCCAGGATATTCTGGAAAGAACAAGTATCCCGGTTTCAGATACTGGCACTTTTCGTTGGAATATCCGGTGTCTGGTTGGCTGTAGGTGGAATAAAGTTCCAACCATATAACGTGATGGGATTGGTAGCGGCCCTCGGAGCTGGATTTGGATATGCCGTATATGTACTCAACGGTAAACATGGTATGGGGAGAAAAGATCCTTTTAAAGCATATGTTCAGATGTTTATCTGGGGAGCTATTTGTCTGTGGATCATAGTTATTACCACAGGACAATTTAGCAAGATACTTGTAACCGATTGGGAAGCCTGGTTATCTGTATTGTATCTAACTATTTTCCCCGGGATTTTTGCTTTCGGCATATTAATGTTTTCTCTAAGAGTTGTTTCAGGAGGGGTAGCTGCAATAGTATCTATGACCGAGATACCATTTTCAATGATGTGGTCATGGATGTTCCTCAATGAAATCCCTACATTAAATGCAATAAAGGGTGGAGTATTAATTATTGGTGCAGTAACTATGCTTTCTCTGGAAGGGTTCATTATTTCAAGAAAACAGAATAACTTGCGTCAGTATTAAAGATATGATCTGAAAAATGGGGTCTAATACTGAAACCATAGAAAACGATAGTCCCCAAAAGCCTGAAAAGGTATAAAACTAAACAAAAGACGGAGGTATTGCTGATAGGGTCCGTTATCTGGCATTTAGTCAGAATAACTCGACTCTTAAATGTCGCCTCCGTCTTTTTTATTTAAACCAGGATTTAAGAGATTTTTTCAACCCTTATTTTTTGTGCGTCAAAATATCTCTGGATAGATCGCTTATAGATTTGCGTAATTTATTGGTTCTCATATTACGGCCTATACCCAGAGGACCATAATTGCTAAAGTAGGACCTGTTGAAAAAACCATA
>CAZFJG010000073.1:0-8061 GCA_964519285.1 uncultured Synergistales bacterium
AAAAGACTGATCAAGTCTAATTTGCTTTAAATTAAGACTGATTATATCGAGAGGGTCTTTGAGATGTTTCCTAATAAATCCGCGACCTATCGTGGATTTTCCCCTTTTATGGTTAAGCCATCTCGTCGATGATTTTTTTGAGGTCAGGTTCTGGTGGTCGCCAGCCTCCAGGTTTTATAATCTTTCCGTCTTCCCTGAAACGGGGTTTGCCGTCAGGCCAGAGCTTGTTCATGTTGGCTTCCTGTACGGCGTCGAAGAGGCCCTCTGGAGGAATTCCCATCTCAACCAGTGTTCCGAGCGCAAAATATATCAGGTCTATCATTGCGTCTGCCTGGTCGTAGACGTTTCGAGAGTCAAGAAATTCCTGGACTTCCTCTCTCATCCAGGAAGCCCTCGCTTCAGCCCTTTCCTGACCGACCATTGACGGTTCTTTTCCTACAGGTGAATCGAAGGTTTCGTGAAAAGTCTTTACCTTTTCCCATGCACTGTTAAGTCCCATAATTACCAACTCCCGTATTAATTGGATCAACGAACATTATACTCCTGCGAGGTGAATCTCCAAATCAGTCTGATAAATATCTATAGTAAAATGACAGAGAGAAAGGAGGAGTTCTATGAAGGTTTTTCTTTTTTTCGTCCTGACTATCGCATTGATCGCCGGGGGATTTTTCCTTTTCCCGGATATGTCTCCAGAACCTTCATTAGGCCCCTTGTACGAGAATAGTGTAGTGGTAGCTTTCGGGGACAGTATAACCTACGGAACAGGTGCATCCGAGGGATATTCCTGGCCAGCGCAGCTTTCAGAGATGACCGGAATAAGAATAATCAACGAAGGTGTTCCGGGAGAAACCATCTCCGAGGGGCTTGAAAGACTTCCTGTTGTTGTCGAGAAATATGATCCCCAGCTGGTTTTACTTTGCGAGGGAGGTAATGATATCCTCAGGAAAAGAGACATGGAGGAGATCGCAGGAGATCTTGATGAAATGGTGTCATATTTATCGGATCACATGATTGATGTTGTTGTTATGGGTGTTCCTGCTTTTGGCCTTTCCATGTCTGTGCCGGATTTTTACAGGGAGATCGCCGAGAGATACGGTGCAGTTTATGATGGAGAGATATTGAAGAAGGTCCTGTCAGATTCTTCTCTGAAAAGTGATCTTGTTCATCCTGACCAGGAGGGTTACAGGATAATTGCGGAAAGACTCTACAGAATCCTTTCAGAGGCTTTGTAGAAGGAAAGCAGGAAAAATACGAAGGGAGGTTAAAAAATGAAAATATCCCTTGTGCAGATGGATATTCTCAAGGGTAAGCCTGAAGCAAACAAAGAAAAAGTATGTGAAATGACAGAAAAGGCTTCAAGAGAAAAACCGGATATAATTGTTCTTCCTGAAATGTGGAATACTGGCTATTCCCTTGAAAATATAAGGGAAATTGCAGACAGACATGGAACCATGACAAAGGAAATAATTGGAGGATTAGCCAGAAAAAATGATGTAAATATCGTGGCCGGCTCAGTCTCAAATTTAGTGGGAAGAGAAGTTTTCAACACAATGTTCATCTTCGACCGGAAAGGAAAGGTGGTAGGCGAATACAGCAAGATCCACCTCTTTCGGTTGATGGAAGAACACAAGTATCTCTCTGCAGGGAACAGTATATGCAGCTTTCAGCTTGAAGGAATTAGCTGTGGAGGAATAATATGCTACGATCTTCGTTTTCCAGAGCTGGTGAGACTTATGGCCCTGAGGGGTGTCAAGCTGCTATTTATTCCCGCAGAATGGCCACATCCAAGGCTCGATCACTGGAGAACACTCATAAAAGCCAGGAGTGTGGAAAACCAGTTCTTTACTATTGCCTGTAACAGAACAGGAAATGACGGGAAAAGCGAGTTTTTCGGTCATTCCATGGTGGTGGATCCATGGGGAGATATCGTCGGGGAGCTTGAAGAACCAGTTGAGGATATTTTGACCGTAGAGTTAGACCTTGATCTCGTGGAAAGAACAAGAATGGCAGTGCCGGTCTTCGGCGATCGCAGACCAGGTTTATACGAATGCAGTTTCAATACAGATCTTCTGGATGATCACAACATGGATTTCGACGGAGGTCTGGAGTTAAATATCCCATGATTGCCGTCGGGGATGTAAGATGCTATGATCCTTGACAATAAAAAGTTTTAAATATTCCATTATCTTGTGGTTAATGCTGACAGGGAGGTTTTTTTTTGCAGCAAATTCTTGAAAATATAGTAGAAGCATGCCGTCCCTATTGTGGAACTGGTCAGGTAGCGACATACATACCGGAGTTGTCAAAGGGAGATCCTGAAGCCCTGGGAGCTGCCATCGGTACCGTAGATGGCCAGATGTTCACTGCCGGTGAAGCGGATCATTTTTTTACGATCCAGTCTATTTCAAAGGTGATAACCCTTTCTTTAGCGCTAATGGAACTGGGAGAGGAAATAGTTTTTTCCAAGATCGGATTCGAAGCTGTTGCAGATCCTTTCAACTCCATAATGCGTCTTGAAATGGATAATCCTCACAGGCCCCACAATCCCTTTATCAACAGTGGTTCAATTGTAATGGTCTCCCTTCTTCCCTATTCTGACCCAGACGAGAAAACAGAGGCGATTGTCGATCTGGCGAGAGAAATGTCGGGCAACAGCATGGTGGGGATAAACAGTGATGTTTACTTTTCAGAGAAGTTTACAGGAGACAGGAACAGGGCACTTGCGTACTTTTTGAAGAGTACTGATAGCATGGACGGAGATGTGGAAGAGATCCTCGACGTTTATTTCCGGCATTGCAGCATTGAAATGACAGCAAAAGATCTTGCTGTTATGGGAGCTACACTGGCGGCAGACGGAAGAAATCCCTTTACAGGACGGGATGTGATCTCTCCAGATGTTGCAAGAATAGTTCGCGCTCTTATGGTTACCTGCGGAACCTACGATGGATCAGGAGAGTTCGCGGTCAGGGTAGGGCTTCCGGCAAAGAGCGGTGTCGGTGGAGGTATTATGTCTACCTTCCCAGGCAGAATGGGCATTTCGACCTTTGGACCGGCTCTGGATTTCAGGGGCAACTCTGCGGGCGGTATCAGGGTTATGGAGATGTTATCAGAAGAACAGAAACTCAGGCTTCTTTAATTCTCAGAACAGAGAGAAGGGTACGGATCGAATCCCTTCCCCGGCGGGAAGGGACGATTTTTCAGGGTTCACTATCCAGGCTCCGGATATCATATCCATGAGATCCCTTTTCATAAAACGGAGCATTTTAGTTTCTTGTTTTACGTCTTTTGATGAAAGAGCAGTCTCGGCGATCTCAAGAGAGCCCTTGTTTTCAACAACAATACTAACTTCTGTTCCGGTGGTTTTCCTCCAGTAATATATTCTCTGGTTTATACCTTTGTGATAAAAACACCTGATTATCTCGTTTATGACGGCTGTTTCAAAAATCGCTCCGGCAAAGGGACTCTTCATTGCTTCACCTGGTGTTTTCACATCCAGAAGATAGCACAGAAGCCCCGTATTGGTGAAGTATGACTTTTCTGTCTTGACTACCGGGCAGCCTCTGCCCTCGGGATAGGGACTGATAGTAATTACCTGGTTGATCTTAAGCAGAAGGTCCAGCCATTTAGAGGCGATATGCAGGGTTGTTCCGCATTGCCTGGCCAGTTCTGAAAGATTTACAGGCTGACCTGTTCGTGCTGCGAGAAGCTTCATGAACTGAACCACTGGTTCCGAGAGGATCTTGGCTCTGAGTTTTTTAAGCTGTACCTTTACCACAGAATCCAGGTAGGATCCAAACCAGCTGCTGGGATACTTCTCGTCAAGAGAGATAAGTTGAGGCATTCCGCCCTTGAGCAGCGTTTCCCATAAAAACTGGTCGCGCAAAAATGGATTGCTCATGTGACTTCCCTGTTCCCAGGGTAGTACAGCTTCAGGCTGGCCTGATATCTCCCTCATGCTGAGAGAAAAAAGTTTAAAAAAGGAGGTTTTTTCTGGATATTCTTTCAAGCCGGTTGCCGTTAAAGGATTCAGTATGCCCGAGAGGATAAATTTTTCTCTTTTTCTGCTGTTTTTCTTCAGGGATCGGAGTACTGCACCTGCGATCTCCGGATATACCTCCACACTGTCCAGTACCGCAGGTGTTTTTATTCCTGCGAGGAAAAAATCCGGATCACGTATCACCTGATCCTTTATCTCGTGGTCTTTGAGATCGATGAAGGACCATTCCCCAGGAAGCAGTTCTTTCAAAAGAGCAGATTTACCTGAACCCGCTGGACCTGTCAGAATAACAAGCATGTCCCGATATATTGCTTTTTCAATATGGGAAGTCAGGGTTCTTTCATGAAAATGCATTTTTTGCTCCTTTATTCAAAGCGGTAGACACTGGATATCCTCAATTGGCAATTGAATATTCCATTGTAACCACGGCTTTTACAACCTTTTCAATTGTAGAAGTATCGTAGAGTCCGTAGTCATCTACTGCAGTTGAGTAGGGTGGAGTGATCTGGAAAACTCCCTGACTTGCAGACCTGAGGGTTCCCGCCGTGCTTCCGCTTCCCTCTGCAAGCTGTCTTGCCCTTTCCCGGGCATTGCGGGTAGCTTTGCCCAGAAGACTGATCTTCAGGTCCTCCAGCTTTGAATAGAAATACATTGGAGTATAGGAGTTGATCTCGATCCCTTCCTGTAAGAGAGTTGCAGAATCACGTGCCAGAGATGCGATAAGTTCAAGGTCGGTGGTGCTTATCTTGAAGTTCCGTTCGAGCCTGTAGCTCTCTATAACACTGGTCTCGTAACCCTGTTCTGTTCTTCGGTACTGGACAATGGTATTTACGGGGCTGAGGTTGATGTCCTCCGCTTTTACTCCCTGTTTTTCGAAGAAAGCGAGGATTCTTTCCTGGTCCCTGTTGAATATGGAGTAGGCTTCTTCAATGTTATCGCCACGGGCGATGAAACTCCCCTGCCACTGTGCCTGGTCGGAGGTGACCTTCTGTTCCGCGTATCCCTTTACCCGTATGGTCTGGTTAGCGAGTTTTACCCTCTCAACGGTTTCTGAAGCTATCCATGTAGCAACTCCCATTCCTATGGCAAGAGAAAGACCGAGCAATAATAACCCCGAGGTTATACCGGAATTTCTTCCGTTGGACATTAAGAACCCACTCCTTTTAGTTGTATTATTGTACATGGCTGGTGTTTTATCTTTGTCTCAGATTTTACCAGCTACTGTAATTTTATAACGGAGGTTGTTAAAATGACAGACTTTTTTCACGTCAGGACAGGATCAACTGTTGAGTTTGTTGATATTACGGACAGGATAAGGGACTTAATAAGAAAATCAAAAGTCACTGAGGGCATATGCACGGTTTTCGTGCCTCACACAACAGCTGCAGTGACAATAAACGAAAATGCTGACCCTGACGTAGTAAGGGACATGATCATGGAACTTGAAAAAATAGTTCCAGCCAGCGATAACTATACCCACGCCGAGGGTAATTCTGCAGCTCACATTAAGTCAAGCCTCACGGGAGTCTCAGAGACTCTTCTTGTTGATAATGGATGTCCTGTACTTGGAACCTGGCAGGGTATCTATTTCTGTGAGTTCGATGGTCCAAGAAACAGAAAGGTTTACGTAAGGATATCTTCCTGAAAAAAATTGAGAGGAAGGACGCAGGAAAGATCCTTCTTTCCTTGAGTCCTTCCTCATGAGAGAGATGTTGCTTCACTATGAAGCCTTTGCAGTTGTTATTTCCTTGCCTCTTGCTGCAGCCAGCTGGAAAAGCCTGTTGACGGCGTTTATATATGCCTTTATGCTTGCTTCTACGATATCCGTGCTGGCACCTCTGCCCTGGGAGACCAGTCCCTGGCATTCAAGAGTAATATGGGCTTCCCCCATGGCATCAGATCTTTCGCTTGCTGCATCTATCTGGTAGCTGACCAGCTCGGGATCGATGTCTATTATTCTTTTTACTGCGGCGTAGGCTGCGTCTACAGGTCCGTTTCCTGTGGCAGCATCGCTCAGTATCCTGTCCTTTGAACGAAGAGTGATACCTGCTGAGGCGTGTTCACAGGTGGTATGAACGTTAAAGCTCTCAAGTATGTATTTTCTCTTCGGCACAACGGCAAGTATCTCGTCGCTGATGAGGATCTCCATATCTTCCGAACTGACCATCTCTTTCCTGTCGCACAGGTCCTTGAAGTGCCTGAAGGCTTCCTTGAGTTCATCTTTTGTGAGGTGGTATCCCATCTTTTGTACTTTTTCGGTAAAAGCGTGGTGTCCTGAATGTTTGCCGAGGAAGAGACTGCTCGAGGGAGCTCCTACGTCCTCCGGGTTCATTATCTCGTAGGTAGCCCTGTTGCAGAGGATCCCGTGCTGGTGTATTCCTGCTTCATGGGCGAAAGCGTTGGAGCCAACTATGGCCTTGTTGGGAGGGACCTGAAAACCTGTGAGTCTTGAAACCAAGCTGCTTGTCGGAAAGAGCTGGGAAGACTCCAGTGTTGTTTCAGCACCGAAATAATCCTTTCTGGTCCTGAGTCCCATTACGATCTCCTCGAGAGATGCGTTGCCTGCTCTTTCACCGATACCGTTAATCGTGCATTCAACCTGTCGAACTCCCTGCTTTACAGCCTCAAGTGAATTGATCACAGCAAGACCGAGGTCGTTATGGGTGTGTACGGACCAGATAATATCTTTTCCGGCTCCTGTTTTCTGGATAACAGTCCTGACCATTTTGGAGAATTCTCCTGGAACAGCATAACCAACGGTGTCCGGAATATTGAGTGTCGTCGCTCCTGCTTCTATAGCTGCCTGAAAGACCTCTATTAGAAAGGCAAGGTCTGTTCTGCTTGCATCTTCAGCAGAAAATTCTACGTCCCCTGTTACAGACCTGGCATAACCGACCCATTTATTGATGCTTTCAAGGACTTCCTTTCTTGTCATTTTGAGCTTGTCCCGAAGATGTATGTCACTTGTGGCAATAAAGGTGTGTATCCTGGACTGGCGGGCCCCCTCCAGGGCTTTTGCGGCTGCGTCTATATCATTGCCCGAGCACCTTGCAAGACCAGTTATCACAGGTTTTGTCAGCGCCTGGGATATCTCGGAAACAGCTTCCATATCACCTGCGGAAGCAGCTGGAAAACCTGCCTCAATGACATTTGTTCCAAGTAGTTCAAGCTGCCTCGCTATCTGTATTTTCTCGGCTGTATTAAGGTTTATCCTGGCAGCCTGTTCTCCGTCTCTCAAAGTAGTGTCAAAGATAATAACCTGGTCCTGTCTCATTTTGAGATTCTCCTTTCTTCTGGAATATAGTTTTTCAAAAAGCTTTTTGGGTCAGGCCATGAAGCCTATTATGTCGTTGCAGACATCTTCAGTGCTTCCTTTTCCTCCCATTTCAACGGGAAGTTTTTCTCCTGGCGATTTCTCAAGGTAATCCGATACTGCCTTATCGATGGTTTCAGAGGCCTTTTTCTCACCAAGGGAGGATAACATCAGAGAAGCGGACAGAATTGCTGCCACAGGATTGGCAATGCCTTTGCCTGCGATGTCCGGAGCAGAGCCATGGATAGGTTCGTACATTCCGAGACTTTCTCCGGCATTGGCACCAGCTGCGACGCCAAGTCCTCCACTGAGCCCTGCAAGAAGGTCACTTACTATGTCACCGAACATGTTGGGACAGAGGATAACCCCGTAATCCCAAGGATCTCTTACAAGATGGTAGCAAAGAGCGTCTACGTTTACCATTTTCATTTCCATTCCGTGTTTTTTTGCCTCATCTGCAGCCACTTCCTCCCAGAAGCCGTAGAGCTGGGGCATGGCATTCGACTTTGATGCTAAGGTAAAGGAAGTTTCTCTCCTGTTTGTCGCTTCTTTACAGGCTCTTTTCGTTATTCTCCTTACCGCCTTTTCACTGGCGATTCCGAGCTGTACAGCAGAGGGACAGGAAGGATCGAGTTCCAGATCCAGTTTGCCGGAGAGTTCGTAAAGGCCTCTTTTTACGTTGATGTCAAGATCAATGGGGCCTTCAGAGGCTGCTCCGATTCCCATGTAAAGATCTTCAGTGTTTTCCCTT
>CAZFJG010000074.1:0-8031 GCA_964519285.1 uncultured Synergistales bacterium
GATAATGGCACCGTGGAATTATCCATTCCAACTGATCATATCTCCCCTGGTGGGAGCCATATCCGCTGGAAACTGTTCTGTAGTCAAGGCATCTCATCTTTCAGTGAATACGAACAAGGTTATCAAGGAGATCATAGAGGAGAACTTCGAGGAAGAATACATTTCCTTTATTGAGGCTGGTCCTGCAAGGACCGCCAGGCTTCTCGAGTCTCCCTTTGACGTGATCTTTTACACCGGAAGTTCCAGGGTGGGCAAGTCAGTGATGGAAGTCGCTGCAAAAAACCTTACCCCCGTAGTGTTGGAGCTTGGAGGCAAAAGTCCCTGTATAGTAACGGAGAGCTCTGATCTCGAGACGAGCGCCAGAAGGATCCTCTGGGGGAAGTTTGTAAATGCAGGCCAGACCTGTATAGCCCCTGATTACCTTCTTGTCCAGAAAAGTATTCACAGGGAGCTGGTTGAGGCCATGAAAAAGGTCCTTGTGGAGTTTTACGGGGAAGACCCGAGCAAAAGCAGTGATTATGGCAGGATAATAAATAAGACCCATCTGAAGAGGATCACTTCACTGATAAAGGGAGATGTGGTGGCAGGTGGGACATGGAACGATGACAAACTCTACGTTGCTCCTACCATCATAGATAACGTTTCCTGGGACGATGAAATAATGGAGGAGGAGATCTTTGGTCCGGTTCTTCCCGTCCTGGAGTTCAATCATATTGAAGAGGTAATATCCCGCCTGGGGACTTTGCCGGAGCCTCTTGCTCTATATCTTTTCACTAAGGACAGGGAAATGGAAAGGAAAGTTCTCGACAATGTCTCTTCTGGAGGAGTATGTATCAACCATACCCTTCTTCATGCAACTTCTCCCGGACTGCCCTTCGGCGGAGTGGGCAATTCTGGAATGGGAGCCTATCATGGGAAATATTCCTTCAATGCCTTTACTCATTATAGAAGTGTTATGAAGAAGAGTTTCGCCATGGACAACACCCTTTTGTATCCTCCCTATATAAGGATAGACAAATGGGTCAAGAAGATAATGAGCTGGCTTGGATAACATGAAAAACAAGGTGCCTTTTGGCAGGACATTGATGCTTTTCCTCTTTTTTGCCGTAGTGTCTATGGTATTTCTTTATCCCGAAATTTCGATATCCCGGGAGAGGGAAAGCCTTTCGGGACTTGCAGACCGTCTACAACTGATGTACGGTGACAGAAAACCCCTGGAGTGGGGAGAGAACGTAACAGGAGTAAAAACCAGTCTCGATACTTCAGATCGTGTAATTGCACTGACACTGGATGCCTGTGGAGGAAGTAAAGGAAGCGGATATGACGAAAAACTTGTCTCCTTTTTGAGAAAACACAGTATCCCTGCCACCCTTTTTATCAATGCCAGGTGGATAGATGCCAATCCGGACATCTTCGTTGACCTCGCGTCGGATCCACTCTTCAGCATCCAGAATCACGGACTTGAACACAAACCCTGCTCGGTAAATGGAAGGTCAGTTTACGGTATAGAGGGAACGGGAAACATAGCTGCAGTGGTCAGAGAAATTGAAGAGTGCGGAAGAAAAATAGAGGAACTGACGGGAAAGAAACCAGTTTTTTACAGGTCGGGAACAGCCTTTTACGATGAGGTAGCCGTGAAGATAGCTGGAGAGCTTGGCTGCGAGGTGGCAGGTTTTTCTGTACTGGGAGATGCTGGAGCTACCTGGAGCGAGGAAAAAGTAAGAGATGCTCTTTTGTCTGCCGGAGCAGGGGATATAATAATATGTCACATGAACCATCCCGAAAGCGGTACAGCAGAAGGGCTTATTTCGGCCCTTCCTGTAATGCTCGAAAGGGGCTACTCATTTGTCCAGCTCGGGGAGTATCCTCTCAGGTAATAACTATACATATTCTATCCAGGATAGAAGCCATTGAACAGGAGGTAGTACGATTGAGAAAGATACGTCTTGGAAGAACGGGGCTTATGGTCACAAAAACCAGCTTCGGAGCCCTTCCCATCCAGAGAGTGGATTTTGAAACAGCAAAGGCTATCCTTCGCAAAGCCTACGAGAGCGGAATTAACTACTTTGATACTGCAAGGTCCTATACTGACAGTGAGGAAAAAATAGGTTACAGCCTTTCCGATTTAAGAAGTGAACTTATCATCTCCACCAAGACCCAGGCCAAAAAGGGAGAGGAGCTTTTTTCAGACCTTGAGATCAGTCTATGCAACATGAAGACCGATTACATAGACATATACCAGTTCCACCTTGCTCAGAAGGTACACAAACCGGGAGAGGAAGACGGCCTTTACGATGCCATGGTCAAGGCGAAAGAGCAAGGCAGGGTAAAGCATATTGGTATCACCGCCCACAGTATAGATGTTGCCCTTGGTGCCGCTGAGTCCGGCCTCTACGATACGGTGCAGTTTCCCCTTAACCATATTGCCTCGGAAAAGGATCTTTCCCTTATCGAGGTGGCCAGAAAGAACGACGTGGGTATCATTGCCATGAAAGGTCTTTCCGGTGGTCTGATAACAAATGCTTCTCTTTCTTTTGCCTTCCTCGGGCAGTTCGACAATGTGGTTCCCATCTGGGGGATTCAGAGAGAGTCCGAGCTTGACGAGTTTATCGAGCTTGAAAAGAATCCTCCTGCAATGGAGGGGCAGGTCCTTGAAGGTATAAAAAAGGACCAGGAGGAACTTTCCGGGAATTTCTGCAGAAGCTGCGGCTATTGTCTTCCCTGTCCTGCAGGCATAGACATTCCACAGGCAGCCAGGATGATGTTCCTACTGAGAAGGATGCCCTGGCAGAATTACATAACACCAGAGTGGAAGGCAAAAATGGAAAAAATAAGGGACTGTATCAATTGTGGACAGTGTAAAAGCAGGTGTCCCTACGGTCTCGATACGCCTGAACTTCTAAAGAAAAACCTCAAGGACTACGAAAAGTTTTACGCCGAGAACATAGATAAGGTATAACAAAAGAGCAGGGAGCCTTTGGCATCCCTGCTCTTTTACCTTGGTTCTTAAATTACTGTCCTATCTCTACAATCTTGCCTTCCTCTTTCTTCTTTTTCGGCATGGTAATATGAAGCACGCCATTTTCAAATTTTGCGTCGACGTTGTCCGAGTCAACCTCAGTGGGAAAACCTATCCTGTAGTTAATGTCCTTTCTTTCGTGTCTGTAATAGTAGGACCTGCTGCTTTCATCGTCGGATGATGGTTCCTGTCCTTCTTCCGACTCGCATTTGCTGCATATCTGTACCCTGTCGTCAAAAACCCTTACCTCGATATCTTCCGGTTTAAAACCGGGTACATCCACGTTGAGATGAAGAGTGCTGTTTTCCTCGTACATCTCTATTGGCATTGTCTTGCTTGTTGCATCGTAAAGGTTCGAGAAACTTCTGAAGAAATCATCGACCTCAGGAAAAAGAGAACCTAACCTGTTATATCTAGCCAGACTCCTCATTTTTATGACCTCCTTGAACAATAATTATTTTTCATATCTTTCATGGTTAATGATAGTCAAAAGGTCAGTAAAGGTCAATAGCAAAAAGAATCCAAATAATAATATATATTGGTAAATATCATTGATTTTAATCTATTATATCTCCATATCTCATTATTTTATTTTTTGTCTCTGTTCTTAAACATCAATATTGAATATGTTCCTTGTCAGAAGACCGATCATAAATGAGATCGCTGCTATTCCGAAACTGAGGCTTATCATCTCTGTGAAGCCCCGTTTGAAAGGGGTTTCCTGCACAACAGACATGTAGAAGGTGAAAACCAGTATTATAAGTGCTGCGTTCACAAGGGTGAAAAACAGTGCCAGCGCAGGTATTTTGAAAATAAAGTAGGGGATTATCAGTATTATGGTGGCACATATGTACATGATACCTGTATAGATCGAGGCCTTTATCGGGTCCTTTGAGAGGGTAAGGTCGGATTTTTTAGAAAGGTATTCCGATGCCGCCATAGAAAGAGATGCCGATATTCCAGTTATTAAGCCTGCTGTTCCTGTAACCTTTGTCGCTCCGAGAACAAAGGTAAGTCCCGCAAGTGCTCCTGTCAGTTCCACAAGTGCGTCGTTAAGTCCCAGGACCATGGAGCTGACGTAGTAAAGCCTTTCCTCGTCGATAAGTTTTATCAGCTCCTCTTCATGTCTCTGTTCATCTTCCTTTATACCTGCTGCTTCTGGAACTTCCTTCTCAAGTTCGTCATACAGTTTTTCTGCTTCTTCCTCGCCCCGTTCCATGAGCTTGATGGCGAAAGTTATACCGAAGATCCTGGCCAGGATAAGGTAAAGATAGATGACAAAGATATCTGGAATGGCCGCCCTGCCGGTATATTTTTCCAGGGCCATGTAGTGTCTGAACTCATCGGTTGCTACACTTGACAATACTTTCCCGTTTTCTCCTCCTGCCATTTTTGCCAGCCGGTGATAGATCTTGTGCTGGGTAATCTCCTGCTTCTGAAGCTTGAAAAGACGTTCTTTAAGATCCGTAGATCCTTCCATGATCCATTCCTCCCAGTTGTTATGATCTTTTATATTTCTGGCCCACCAGTACAAGGGCATACATCTCCATCTTTCGCCTGTCCCCTGCCATCTTTCTCACAGTAGATACCATATCTATGTAGTATTCCTCGTGAAGAGGCCGCAAGAATTCAGGGTAAAGACATTTCCCTTTCTGTATTGTACAAACCTCAGGAGGGCATACAGGACATCTCACTGGAAACTTGAAGGCAAAGGCCTTGCCGTATTTTTGCCGAAAAAGTGATTCTGTTTCCAGGGTTGCCTTCCATAATTTCCTCCTTTTCCCGATATCTTCAGTTCCTGGTTCCAGGGCGGGAGCTATCATCATTACTGCTTTTTCAAAAGATCTCACGAAAGATCTGCATTCGTCAATATCTCCAACATCAGAATATCCCGATGCTACCGGACATGTCAGATCCCTTTTGCCGGGACAGTCAGGGCATCCCTTCAGAGGTTCTGGTGTGAAGACAACAAGATCTGTAGAACCTTCGAGAAAGGAGATCCCAGTATCCGCCGTAGCTTTATCAAGGTCGGAAAATGGGAATAGAGTTGTCCCCCGTCCTTTCATTGGAGGAAGGGCTGCCGCTCTGGATATGGCCCTGTAAAACGTTTCCAGAAGATATTCTTCTCCCCGGCTGTAGTATATTCTCTGTTCGAAGGATATCGAAAGTTCCTCAGCCAGGAAGGGATTTGCATAAAGTCCTCCAATTACGACAGGTGGTATTACCCTCTTTCCCAGGACAGAAAGAAAATTCCTGAGAGTATATACAGATTCCCTGGTCGTAAGCGAGAGGGCAAGGATAATCCATTCTTCATTCTTGACCTCTTCCAGAAGGACTTCCGAAGTGATATCAACCTCGTATTGTTGAACCTTTGTGCCAGCCTGCTTCAGGATGACAGCAAGAGAGTCAAGACCTTTGTTTCCCAGAGATGGTTCAATCGCTCCAAGAAGAACGGAAGAATTTTCAGGTATCTTAACCTTTGTGGTCAATATAAGTCACCAGGTCGGCTGCTGCCGCAATTTTCCTCGAAGCCATGCTTCCGGTTAGAGCAAGCTCGGTATTTTCGTTTCTCTTGACAAAAAGTTCATGGAGATCTGCTTCGTTCCAGGCATCCAGGATGCCGTCAAGAATTACCAGATCATACTTGCCGGAAGATATCCTCTTGAGGGTCTCATGGAGGTGTTCATAATATTCAGACTCGGAATCAGCGCAGGGAAAGAAGGAATAACCGGATCTTTCGTTATCCCTCAGGAGTCTGAAGTTTTCCTCGATCTCCCGGTCCTTCTTCATAAACTGAGCGAACCAGATATTAAACTCCGCACCAGAACCCCTGATCGCAAGACCAAGCACGATGTTTGTTTTTCCGGAATTGCTTTCTCCTATATACAGATGAACCATTCTCTTGTCCAATTTGCGTGAACCTCCTGACAGTCATGTTATGGGTACATTATACAGCGAAGAAAACCCCGTAAAAAACTTCCTTTAGCATTGAGAGCTCTATCGTCAGGCCAGACACAGGGACCAGCCCCTACGGCCTGTCCGGCCAACCGGGCTCTATGATCTTTTATAACGCTGAAAGTCCGGCCATCAGGGCTCTAAGTTTTGTTAAAGAGATTTTCGACGGAATTCTCGACGGATTGCAAAAGTTTTCGGTATGAATGATGATATTCTCTTTAGAAACCCTGGACGTGTCTGAAAAAATGTATTAGTTTTTTCAGATAGGCAAGAACAAAATTTTAAAGACAAATTTGCAAAAGTTTGGATTGAATTTTTATTGCCGTACAGGGAAAAGATTTATCTTTTTCCTGCGAGTCCAGGGTTAAAAGCCCTTGACCTCCTCTGCGTGACTCTGCGAAACCTCAGCGTCCCCTGCGGTTAGCTTCTGGCTTTCTTCGTAGTCTGTTTTTGATATTTTCATTGGAGGTCTTTGATTTAATCTTTTGACCCCCTTCTGTTATTATATTAACCAGAATAAAACCTAAAACCCAAAAGACAGGTGGAGATCGTTCTGGACTTCCTGAAAACGCTGAAACTCCTTACTGTAATACCAGTTCCGCTTGAAGACGAACCCCTGGAACTTGACAAACTGTCTCCATGGTTTCCCCTTGCCGGGACAATAATCGGAGGGCTTCTCCTTCTTGTGAACGAACTATCGCTAATGCTTTTTACCGAAAGGCTCACCGCAGTTTTTGTGGTGATCTTCTGGATATTTATATCTGGAGGAAGGACTATCAGAGGAATATCCAACTGGGCAATATCAAGAAGTCACGTTTCCCTGAATAATGAAAAGGCAGGGCTGGTGGAAACTCTTCTCTATGCTGCCCTTCTGGTGGTTGTGGCAGTACTTCTGAAGTCAGTTATACTCTCAGGTCTCCGGTGGCAGTTTCTCTCAAAGGCCCTTATACTTGCGCCCCTGACAGGAGCCTGGGGACTGGTTATAGGACTTGTGCCCCTTTTCAGGGATCCAGCCTTTAAAGAGGACAGCAGTTTAGCCTTTTTCAAAAAAGCCCTCCAGGGAAAACAGATGATCTACAGTTCCATCACTGGAATGGCACTTGCCTTCGGGCTTGGAGGTTTTACAGGACTGGTCCTTGTGTTTTTAAGCGGACTTGCAATGGTCTTCTTATCCTTAAACTCTTTCAGAGTCTCAGGTAAGGTCTCTTTTGAGAAGGCCTGTTTCGTCGCGGAAGCCGGAGAAATTATTCTTCTCGTCCTGGTGATGATAACAATGAGGATCTTTATAATGGGGCTTTAAAAAACCGCCCCGATTTCCTTAATCGGGGCGGTTTTTTAAAGCCCAAAGGCTGTCTTCAGAACCTTTTTAATGTTGTCTTTATTCATCCCTGAATAGGTTTTCTCCCTGAATTTAAAAACTACAGGATCGTCACATTTCCCAAGGCAGTCAATGGTCTTTATGTCCACCTTTTCCGAGAGGTCCAGCTCCTGCAATATTGAATTTATCTCGGGTATAAAATTACGGCTGCAAGGTCCACAAACCATAATATCATCATCTTCATCGGATGCATTTGCGCTGCTTGCCAGAAAGGTCAAGGCTATTGCGCTTGCGAGAAATAAAACCAGTAATATATGTCCTGTCATATCTATCACCCTTTATAATTATAATTACGTTAAATGGACGTAGCCTGAGTCTTTATAACGATGTGGTAGCAGGTATTTTTACTGATCATAAAATACTCTGGCCCCGAAATCCTGCGTTAAAAATAGACCCATCATTTTTCTCGTGGTTCAGTTTTTCAAAGAGATCCAGGTTTCCTTCGTCTGTCCGCTAAACCCGCTTTTATATCTCTAGTATTTTTCATAGTTTTGTAGTTATATTTTTTCAAAAGTTACTACAACGAGCCTCCTCGTTCACCGTAGTGAATAAATTTTGGATTTTTTTACAAAAGAAACAAGAAAACAAATATTGTTAATAACTTCTAACTTTGGGTTAAATATATTATACATTATTTTTGGTTTTTGTGCAGAGTTTGGTATAATAATTTATATTTATT
>CAZFJG010000075.1:0-7940 GCA_964519285.1 uncultured Synergistales bacterium
AATCCCACATAATTACTTTGATTTCCAATCGATAATGAATAAAGTCAATTCACCCCAGCCACAGACCCCGGGATCAACTCCAGCACTGCTCGTGGCAGCAATGGAGAAAAGTAGCGAATTGATTCTGGAAGAAGGAATGGAAAAAGTCTGGGAAAGACATTCCCTTATTTCTGATGTCATCAAATCCTGTCTCATATCTATGGATCTGACTCTTTTCCCGGAAAATATTTCATCCAGATCTACCACAACAACAGCCTTCAGGATTCCTGAGAGAGTGGATCTTGGATCAATAGTGAAAGACATGAAGGATCTTTACGGAATAACTATTAAGGGTGGGTTGGGTAAATATCAGAAAGAAGTTATCAGACTGGGACATATGGGTAACTTTTTCCTCAAGGATGCCCTTATTCTCGTCTCCTCTGTGGAGACAGTAATGAATCATCTTGGCTCTCTTGACACAAAGGGTAACGGAATTATCACCTTCAATAAAAAACTTAAGGAGTATTTCTGATGTATTCAGGTACTATTGCTGAAAAGATCTTATCCAGACATGCCGGGAAACAAGTCCATCCAGGAGATATTATTCTTCCTGAAGTTGACATGGCAATGGCTACCGATGGATCTGCACCCATGTCCATAGATATCTTCAATGGAACTGGCGCCAGGAAATTGCTACACCCAGAGAGAATAGTTTTTGTTGAAGATCACTACGTCCCATGCCCTAATGAAAAAGTTGCCGCTCTGCATGAAAAAATGGAGTTTTTTGCAAAACAATACGGATGTTTGATCTTTAAAGCTGGAGAGGGAATATGCCACAGATTGCTTCCGGAGAAAGGACTTATTGAACCGGGCTATCTTGTAGCAGGTGCAGACTCTCATTCTACAACTTACGGAGCTCTAGCTTCCTTCGGAACAGGAATAGGTTCCACTGATCTTGCAGCTATAATGTATACAGGAAAGTTATGGCTGCAAGTTCCACCTTCCATCAAGATATCTTTCAAGGGACAATTGCCCCATGGAACTTTTGCAAAGGATGTCGCCATCTTTATTGCGGGTTATTTAGGTGCAGATGGCGCCAATTATCAGGTTATCGAATTTGGAGGTGAAAGCTTGTCTCAGATCAACATTGAGGGACGTATGACTCTCTGTAATATGGGCGTTGAAACTGGTGCAAAGGCTGTGCTTACACCTTTTGATGAAACTACTGAAATATGGTTCCAGAAAAATCTGAACAAAACACCTGCCGCTAAGATACAACCTGACAGTACAGCTGAATATATTGATCATCATGAGATCGACCTCTCCCTAATGAGCCCTGTTTTAGCAGTCCCTAATAAGGTTGACAGTGTTTCAAAGGTCTCCGAATGGGAAGGAAAACCTGTAAATACTGTTGTTATTGGAACATGTACAAATGGCTCTCTGGAAGATCTCCGAATTGCTTCGGAAATAATTGAGAATGGGGGAATTGCAAAAGGGACTTCTCTGTTAGTGGTTCCTCCTTCAAGAACGATCTTTTTGCAGGCTATGGAAAAGGGATACATCCAGAAAATGGTAAACAAGGGAGCACTATTGACTTCTCCCGGATGCGGCCCCTGCTGTGGAGCTTTGAACGGAATACCACATAACGGAGAAACCGTGATATCAACAGCAAACAGAAATTTTAAGGGAAGGATGGGAAATCCCGCAGCCGAAATATTCCTCTCCTCCCCTGCAACTGCCGCCGCCTCAGCTGTAAAAGGAAAGATCACTGACCCGGGGAGACTTCTATCATGAACTTTATAGATAAAGGTAAAGCATGGGTTTTCGGGGATGACATCAATACTGATTATATTATTTCCTCTAAAAGAAAAAGAGATACTCTGGATACTGAAATTCTATCCAGATACATGATGGAGGACATAAGACCAGGTTTTGGAGAGATCTTCAAAAGAGGCGATTTCATTATTGGAGGAAGAAACTTTGGTTGCGGTTCAGCGATGGAAATCGCGGCTGCGGTAATTAAAGGGGCAGGAACAGTAGCTGTGATCGCTGAATCATTTTCCAGGACCTTTTATAGAAACGGGATTAACGGAGGAATCTATCTCTTTGAATGTGACACATCAAGAATACGAGAGGGAGATCTCATATCGGTCCTTAAAAATGATAATTTCATAAAGATCGTTAATCACAATAGAAACGAAGAATATGAAGCAAAAGGCCCCTCAGGATTGCTTGATTCAATAATCAGTTGTGGAGGTCTGATACCTTTTTTGAGAAAAAATAATGGGTTTCCGCAAAATAGTATCCAGTAATAAAAATATACTTTTCCAAGTGGAGGAATTACTTTGTTTAACAGCAGTATTTTTAAGGATAAGATCCTGAGCTGTGGCCCTAAACGAAGAACACTTACGGGGAAATTTGCAGTTATAGTTTCTATCCTTTCAGTTTTATGGGTCAGCTATCATGTTGTTTTATCTTCAGGTCTTTTTATCATGTACCCCATGCAGGTTAAGATAATTCACCTGGCATTCGCGCTGGTGTTATGTTTTTTTTACGTACCACCCTTGAAAAAGCTTGCATCCAGACCTCCGTTATATCTTGACTATATTCTCATAGCACTTGTAGCAATTTCACTTGGATATCTTTTCTTCAGATATGAGACTATTGTCAGGATGGCTGGAAGATTTTCCACCATGGATATTGTAATGGGTGTAATTGCACTGGCGGTACTCCTTGAAGCGGCTCGACGATCTATTAGTCCGGGCCTGTTCATTCTTGCAGTTTTTGCCCTGACCTATGCCTTCTGGGGAAGATCTTTCCCCGTTCCCTTCAGGCACGTTGGATTCAATATCACTGCCCTTACAAGGCATCTTATGTTAACGGGTGAAGGAGTTTTCGGTTTCGTTCTGGGGGTATCGGCTGAAATAATCATTGTATTTATTGTTTTTGGTTCGGTACTGCAGGAAGTTAAAATAGCTGACTTTTTTTACGACCTGTCAATGAGCATTGCAGGAAAATCAATCGGGGGTCCTGCTAAAGTCGCTGTAATTTTCAGCAGCCTTATGGGGATGGTCAGTGGTGAAACATCAGCCAATGTAGCCACTACAGGAGCTTTTACCATACCCCTGATGAAAAAAATGGGATATAAACCCTATTTCGCAGGCGCAGTAGAAACAGCAGCATCAGCAGGCGGGCAGATCATGCCTCCTATTATGGGCGCAACAGCGTTTGTTATTGCTGATGCCCTTGGAGTTCCCTATCTGAGAATAGTAACAGCAGCTATTATACCGGCTATCCTGTATTACGTGGGGGTTTTTTCCTCTGTACATTTCAGAGCTGCAAAACTTGGTCTTTACAGCCATCCAGAGGAAAAACTGCCTGATTTTTTCGATGTAATTCTCAAAAGAGGCTTTATGCTGCTCCCCATAATAGGGATAATTACCCTTCTTGTTATGAACTATACCCCTACGGTATCAGCATTCTGGGGAGGGATAACAGTCTCCATAATTCTAACCAGCATAAACCCGGACACAAGACTCAATTCCGAGAAGATAGTAAACCTCATGGAAAGAGCTGCAAAAACAGCAATGAACCTAGCCATTGCAATGGCAATAGTTGGGATACTCGTGGGAGTTGCTTCCCTTACAGGGATAACAATGACAATTTCCGACAAGATCTTCGGTCTGGCCGGGGGCTCTATGGGACTGGCTCTTTTCCTGACAATGATAGTGGCTATCATACTGGGGATGGGAGTACCTACTACTCCTGCCTACGTACTTGCAAGTATAAGCGCTGCACCAGTACTTCTCAAAATGGGTCTACCCCCCATTATTTCACATATGTTCGTATTCTACTTCGCAGTCATGTCAGCACTTACTCCACCTGTTTGCACAGGTGCCTACACAGCCGCAGGTCTTGCAGGTGCAAATCCAAACAAAGTTGGATTTACCTCCTTAAGGCTTGCCATAGGAGGGTTTATAGTTCCATTCCTCTTTGTTTTTAACAATAGTATTTTGCTTACTGGTGAATACACATTCTTTGGACTAATTGCAATTTTAGTAAGCACCGTAGCCGGACTGATAACTCTTTCAGCTACATATGAAGGCTATTTTTTTCATAGACTGAAACTCCCTGTAAGGTTACTAATGGCAGGTTCCGTAATATTATTACTCACTCCCGGGGTGATAACTGATGTGACAGGATGGATAATCTTAGGTTCTGTTCTCCTGGTTAACTACAGGTCCCGACCTGACCCGGAGGACTCTGAGGAAGGAGTTTTGAAGGCGGAAGAAAAAGGTTATTGAACCAATCATATTTTACGGAGGTGTACCGAAATGAAGAGATTCAGAGTAATTTGCCTGGTTTTAGCAATTGCAGCAATGACAGTATCTTTTTCATCAGTTCCTGCGACAGCAGAAGATGACTTCGAGTTTATGCGAATAGGAACAGCAAGCCTCGGAGGTAATTTTTTCCCCATGGGAGCAGCTATAGCAGAAGTCCTCTCTCCTGAAATGGAGGGACACCAGTTTACCCCAATGGCTACAGGTGGTTCTGCCTACAATATGGGTGCCATAGACAGGGATGAACTTGAGATCGCAATTTCCCAGGGAACTGCAGTCGCAGCAGGAGTCAATGGAACTGGAGCTTTCGAGGGAAACCCCACAAAAAATGTCAGGGGTATCGGACAATATCACGCCACACCTCAACATGTAATCTATTCTTCCAAGCTTGAAATCAATGAACTGTCAGATCTTAAAGGGAAAAAGATCGAGATGATAGCTCCTGGAGATGGTATCGAAGTGGCAACCAGAAAAATGCTTGAAGCAATGGGAGTATCCATCGAGGATATTGATGCACAGCACAGCGGAAACAGACAGCAAGCAGCTTCCAGATTGAAAACTGGACAGGTTGATGCCATGATCGACGGAACAGGGGTAGGAGCAGCCTGGCTGGTAGATGTAATAGGCAAAGGACGGTTTTCACTGCTCAATCTCTCGGATAGTGAGATCGATACGATAAATTCTTCATACGGAGAATTTTCACGGGCTGTAATACCTGCAGGAAGTTATTATGGACAGGAAAAAGATATCCAGACTGTGGCAAACTGGACAGTCATTCTTGTAAGAGATGATATGCCTGAAGATCTTGTATACGAGATCACAAAAAATCTTTTTGCCAAAAAGGATGAACTTACCCAAAGACATCATTATTTCCACGACCTTGATCCGGAAAACATAAAGGGTGGACTTCCTGTTGAAATGCACAAAGGAGCCGAAAAATACTATAAGGAAATAGGCATCCTGGAATAACAAAGCCATTTTCAGCTTGTTTGCGGATTTTCAGGGAGGAAATAATGATAGATTATCAATCAATCAAAAAAGCATCCGAAAGAATAGAGAGCTATATTTTGAAAACCCCTGTACTCTACTCTGATCATTTCAGTGAACAAACAGGAAAACACATTTACTTTAAGGCTGAAAATCTTCAGAGAACAGGTTCCTTCAAGATCAGGGGAGCAGCCAATTTCGCACTCGTGAAAGAGGTCGGATCATCAAACAGGATTGAGCTTGTCACAGCCTCTTCAGGTAATCACGGTCTTGGCGTAGCCTGCATGGCCTCCCTGATAAAAACCGCATGCACAGTTGTAGTCCCAGAAACAGTTAGCAGAAGCAAGATCCAGGGTATAAGAAAATTTGGCAGCAAGATCATAAAATTTGGCAATTCATCCGATGAGAGAAAAGAAAAAGCTATTAAGCTTGCTAAAGATCAAAAAGCGCTTTTTGTCCATTCTCATGACGATGAGTTAGTGATCTGCGGTCAGGGAACAGCTGGTATTGAAATACTTCAACAGCTACCTGAAGTGGATACCATTGTGGTACCTGTTGGTGGAGGCGGGCTTATATCCGGGATATCAACAGTGGCAAAACATTTGAAACCATCAATTCGGATCATTGGGGTGGAACCAGAGAAAGGACCTTCCATGAGATTCTCTCTTGCTTGTGGGAAAAGATCTTCATTACCTGAGATCCCGTCAACAATAGCAGATGGTTTGAGAGGCCAGACCCCTGGATTCCTGGCCTTCGACATCTGCACTAAACATGTTGATGAGATATTAACAGTGACAGAAGAATCAATAATGAAAGCTGTTTATGATCTCGCGGGAAAAAATAAACTTGTAACTGAACCCTCAGGTGCTGTAGTCGCTGCTGCGCTAATGTCTGAAGGCATAAACATAATGGGTAGCAGGATCTGTGCTCTCATAAGTGGCGGAAATATTGATGATGATCTATTTGTAAGAATTATCACCCAGAGATCCACAGGGTAAAGGAGCTTAAAATGGAAATACTGGATTGTACATTGAGGGACGGGGCTCATGCAGTGGGGGGAAGTTTTTCTCCATCTACCACAGAGGCTATTGTTAGAGCACTTTGTGATTGTGGTATTAGAGTTATCGAGTTTGGGAAACCATCAGGTATCGGTTCTAATGGTGTCTACGATGATATGGACTATCTGGAAGCAGTTTCCCCCCATATTAAAAGTGCTGAACTTGGTATGTTCTGTCGTCCTGATTTTGCAAAGGAAAAGGATGTACAGCTGGCCGCTGATTACGGACTGGGATTTCTCAGGGTAGGAACTAATGCAGGAAAGGTTGAACAATCAGAAGAAATAATTTCTCTGGCCTGCAAGCTGGGTATAAGAGTCCGATACAGTTTAATGAAAGCACACTCCGTTGCTCCCGGTATTATTGCTGAACAGGCTCAGAAACTCGAAGATTTCGGAGCTGACTCTATAACTATCATGGATTCAACAGGAACCATGCTTCCAGAAGAAGTAGCCGAATACGTAAGATCAGTAGTAAGCAAAGTAAGCATACCTGTTGGGTTCCATGGACATAATAATCTTGGCCTTGCAGTTTGTAACGCTATGTCGGCCCTTAAAAATGGAGCCTTATCAATTGATGGTTCAATAGCAGGATTAGCCAGAAGCGCAGGAAATGCACCTACGGAAATACTTGCTGCATTGATGCACAAGAAAAATGTTCATACTGAAATAGATCTGTTTAAACTCCTTCATTTCATTGAAGGAAGGCTCGACAGCCTTATACCTGGAATAACGGGTATTTCTCCAGATGATATTGTTCTTGGTCTGTACGGATTTCACTCAAAATTTCTGGATCCTGCTAAAAGAATATCAAAACTGTATGGGGTTGACCTTTTTGAGTTGATTAAAGAAACCTCTAAAATAAATCAGGTTGATCCTGATGAATCCCTTTTTCAAAAAGTTGCAGTAGAAATTGAGAAGAAACAATGGGAAAATGACGAATTAATAAAAAAAGGAGGAAAGACAAATGTTGAATAAAAAACTGGTAATCATTATAAGCTGCTTTGCCATTCTTGCTTTGATGGTAAGTCCTGGTATATCAGCCGAAAAGGAAATGGAACTTGAATATAAACTTTCTTCAGGTGTTGAGGTTGTTGATCTCAGCACTGAGATGGCAACACATGAAAAGCTTTCACCAGACAAACCTTGTTTGTATCTTGCCCTTACTCTTAAAAACGTATCTGATAAGGAAAGTAGATACAGTGTCTACCTTATCTTGCCGGAAGAGAATAAATCCGTAGGGGGAATAATGCCCCGAAAAGGCGACCCTCTTGCCCCCGGAGAAACTATTTCTCAAAAATATCCTCTTGTACTTTATGAAGATCCTTCGAAAGTAACGATAATAGTTGAAACAATGAAATAAGAACTACTGTATTTTTTTAAGAACAGGCCCAAATTTAAGGCGGGCCTGTTCTTTAGTTATTAAACCTTCCAGAAAAAAATTGACCCTTAATAATGGTAATTTTATAATCCAGATAAATGCCTGCATTATCTCTGGCTTCACTTAAACCAGGACTTATTCCAGGTTTGCAACAAAAAGATGCATATTGTATAATCCAGAAGATTGAGGTTACAGATAT
>CAZFJG010000076.1:0-7708 GCA_964519285.1 uncultured Synergistales bacterium
ATGATGTTTTTGTCCAGACCTGCCTGAAGGGATTGAGATCAGCAGGTCAGGATCCGGATATATCCCATTATGCCTTCTGCACGAACGGTAGTTATTATGCCGGTAAGGCGGGAATTCCCACCGTAGGTTTTGGAGGATCCCTTGAAACCCTTGCCCACGTGGTAGACGAGTACATAGAGATAGATCACCTGGTCAAGGCCTGTGAAGGATACGCAGGAATAGCCGGTTCTGTCTTTAATGTAGAGTAGAGGAGGATGCTTGTGGCTAAACCCATTTCTCTTAAATGTGTCCTTTGCGGAAAGGATTGGGATCCTTCCGAAGTCTACTATACATGTCCTGACTGTGGCCTGGATGGAACCCTGGATGTAGTTTATGATTATGAAAGCATCAAGGGGCATTTCAACAGGGGGACCTTAAAAAGATCATTGGAAACAAATCTCTGGAGATATCGGGATATTTTGCCGGTTAAGGATACAGATAAGCTGGCGGAATTGCAGGTGGGATGGACCCCCCTTTACAAAAGCCCGAAACTTGCAGGCAAATATTCTGTAAAAGAAGTATACATAAAGGACGATGGAAGAAATCCCACAGGTTCCCTTAAGGACAGGGCCAGTGCTGTTGGAGTTGCAAAAGCTCTCGAATTCAGCCAGAAGGCAGTAGCATGTGCATCCACAGGTAATGCAGCAAGTTCCCTTGCAGGTATGGCTGCTGTGGCAGATATGCCCGCCTATATCTTTGTTCCCGAGAACGCCCCTGCTGCCAAGATCACTCAGCTCCTTGTTTACGGTGCAGAGGTGATACTTGTAAAGGGAACCTATGAAGACGTTTTCAACCTCGCAACTGCTGCCATAGACAGATGGGGCTGGTACAATAGGAACTGTGCTGTCAATCCCTATCTTGTGGAGGGAAAGAAAACTTGTGCCCTTGAAATAGCTGAGCAGTTGAGGTGGAATGTTCCTGACAGGGTCTTTGTCTCTGTTGGCGACGGTTGTATCATAAGTAGTGTCTATAAGGCATTTTATGACTTGATAGAACTTGGTATTACGGCAAAAATGCCTCGGATCACGGGAGTACAGGCAGAGGGTTCATCCCCGATCTACCGTGCAATAAAGGATGGCGCTGAAAAGGTCTCTTTTGGACCGGCCCATAGTATTGCTGACAGTATTTCCGTAGGGGCTCCCAGAAATTGGGCCAAGGCCTTGAGAGCCGTGAGGAAAAGTGGTGGTGATATGGTATCTGTTTCCGATCAGGAGATACTGAAAGCCATTCCAGAACTGGCTAGAATGACGGGAGTTTTTGGTGAGCCCGCTGGTGTGACTGGTTTTGCCGGGTTTCGAAAATATGCAGATGAAGGGAAGCTTTCCCAAGATGAGAGAGTCGTTTTAATGGTAACAGGAAACGGTCTAAAAGATATAGAAAGCGCGAAAAGGTCGGCAGGTTCGCCCCTTACAGTAGGTCCTGACCTGGACGAACTGGCTCGCGCTCTTGAGTCGAAGGAACAAGGATAAATAACAAGAAGGAGGGAAGTATTTATGTTTGGAAAAGCAGGAAATATGCTCCGGAAGGTGGATCCTGAAATAGCGGAAGTGATTTCAGAAGAACTCGAGAGAGAAAGATACGGAATAGAACTTATAGCTTCCGAGAACGTGGTTTCTCCTGCAGTCCTGGCGGCCATGGGCTCAGTACCTACCAACAAGTACGCTGAAGGATATCCCGGGAAGAGATACTATGGAGGTTGCGAGATAGTTGATAAAGCTGAGAACCTGGCAAGGGACAGGGCCATGGAGCTTTTCGGTTGTGATCATGTCAACGTACAGCCCCATTCAGGTTCCCAGGCTAACATGGCTGTTTATTTCTCGGTCCTTAAACCTGGGGATACAGTGCTTGCAATGGATCTTTCCCATGGAGGTCACCTTACCCATGGTAGCCCGGTAAATTTTTCAGGAATGCTCTACAACATGGTGCATTACGGAGTAGACAAAAAAAACGAGACCATTGACTTTGACCAGGTTGAAAAACTTGCTATGGAACACAGACCCAAAATGATAATATGTGGGGCCAGTGCCTATCCCAGGGAGATCGATGCGGAAAAATTCAAAGAGATCGCTGACAAGGTTGGCGCTTACCTTATGTTCGATATTGCCCATATTGCGGGTCTCGTGGCAGCGAAACTTCACAAGGATCCTGTTCCTTACTGTGATTTCATTACGACAACAACACACAAGACCCTCAGGGGACCCCGTGGGGGAATGATCATGTGCAAAAAGGAGTTCGCAAAGGAAGTGGACAAAGCCATATTCCCCGGAATGCAGGGTGGACCTCTTATGCACATTATTGCAGCCAAGGCAGTATCCTTCAAAGAAGCACTGACACCTGAGTTCATGGAATACCAGAAAAAAATAAAAACCAACGCATTGGCCTTTGCCAAATCCCTTAAAGACCATAATTTCCGTCTCGTTTCCGGTGGAACTGATAACCATCTTATCCTCATCGATCTTACTGAGCGGGGTGTCACAGGTAAGGATCTTGAAGTTGCCCTTGATAAAGCAGGGATAACTGTCAACAAGAACACTGTTCCTTCCGAGACAAGGAGTCCCTTTGTAACGAGCGGCATCAGAGTTGGAACCCCGGCCGTAACGACAAGAGGATTTGGAGAAAAAGAGATGGAGTCTCTTGCAGAATGGCTTGACAGGGTTGCTTCAAATATCAATGACGAAAGCATTCTCGCAGAAGTCAGGAACGAAGTGCTCGAACTGTGTAGCAAATTCCCACTTTACGAGGGATTTGACCTTTAGGATCTCTTCCCTCCCTGATAGATAAAAAGAATAAAAGGAGCTGGATGTTGTGATCGATCTGACAGTTAATGAAGAGCAGTTGAAGAGAACTGTAAAGAGGGCAAAGGATAATAACATTGTTCTTCCGACCTTTGAGCAGATGAAAAATCCCGAGCTTATTCCCGACGAGATAAAGAAAAAGCTTAAAGATGTGGGACTGTGGGACGTGGATTCCCTCAACCTTTTCCGTATAACATGGAAGAACGAACCGGTAAAAAAGGGAGGCCAGTATGGAGGCGTAAACTATATTGAGCTACCTAAAGAGATAACCGGAGTGGACGCGAGAATAGTCGCCCTTGTAGGAAAATGGTTCCCCACTGGTTCCCACAAGGTGGGAGCAACCTATGGTTGTCTTGCCCCAAGACTAATTACAGGACAGTTCGATCCCACCTATCACAAGGCGATATGGCCATCTACGGGTAATTACTGCAGGGGTGGGGCCTACAACTCTCAGCTTCTGGCATGCGACTCAATTGCCATACTACCTGAGGGAATGAGCAGGGAGCGCTTTGAGTGGCTGGAGAAGGTCGCAGGAGAGGTTATCCCGACTCCTGGAAGTGAGAGTAACGTCAAGGAGATATTCGATAAGACCTGGGAACTCAAAAGGACCAGGGACAATGTTGTTGCTTTCAACCAGTTTGAGGAACTGGGTAATTATCTGTGGCATTACCATGTAACAGGCAGTGCCATGGCAGAAGTGCTGGAGCAGATAATGGGCTCGGGAGACAGGTTCGCAGGAGTAACCCTGACATCCGGTTCCGGAGGTACTCTTGCCAGCGGAGACCATCTTAAAAAAATCTATCCTCACAGCAAGATAGCTGTGGGAGAGGCCCTCCAGTGCCCCACTCTGCTTTTCAACGGCTTTGGAGCTCACCGGATCGAGGGTATAGGTGACAAACATGTTCCCTGGATCCATAACGTTAAGAATACGGATATGATAATTGACGTTGATGACGCGGACTGTATGGCTATGATAAGGCTTTTCAATGAACCTGCAGGAAGAAAATACCTTAAAGACAAGGGGGTCTCACAGGAAATTATCGGTCAGCTTCCCCTTATGGGAATCTCCTGTGCTGCCAATGTAATTATGGCAATAAAGATGGCCAGGTATTACGAGCTTACTGAAAAAGATGTGATAATGACAGTCTTTACAGACTCCATGGAACTTTATGATTCAAGAATGAAGGAAATGGAGGAAGCCTTTGGACCTTACACCGATACAGCGGCAGCTGTAGATTTCAATCAGCATATTGCAGGATTGTCGGTGGACTGGATGAAGGAACTTAATTACTACGATAGAAAGACTGTCCACAATCTAAAATATTACACCTGGATTGAACAACAGGGCAGGGAGCTGGAGGAGCTCAATGCCCAGTGGTACGATTACGAAGAGTATTGGGACAGGATACCTACCATTGCGACTGAAATTGATAAAAAGATCAATGAATTCAATAAAATGACCGGTTTACTTTAAAAAGAAGCAGCCTGAAAAACGGGGTATAGAGAACCCTTTTTCAGGCTGCAACATTTCAACAAAAGCATTCTCAAGGGTTTAAAAAAAGCTGTTTTTCTGGACTGTTAAGGAAGGAGTCCTGATGGGTGAAGTATGACATCCTGGTAAAAGATGCACTGATATATGATGGAACAGGAGAGGAACCTTTCAAAGGTGATATTGGGATAATCGGTGGAACTATAAGGGCAACAGGAGATTTCAAAGATGATGGAGCAGAGCGCGTTATAGATGCGAAGGAGCTTTCAGCGAGCCCCGGATTCATAGATACCCACAGTCACTCAGGAATGGGAGCTTTAGTAAAACCGGATACAGCCCATAATATTATGCAGGGGATAACAACTTGTCTGGTAGGGCAGGATGCAATGGGAGCTGCACCAGTGCTTGAGCAGTTCAAAGGTTCATGGAAGAAGACTATGTCGGGTCTCGAAGGAGATTACAGGACCGATTGGAACTGGACTACTATCTCGGACTATTTTAAAGAACTTGAAGCAAGGGACCTTGGACCCAATTTTGCCTACCTAGCTCCTCATGGAAATATAAGGCTTTGTGTAATGGGACTTGATAACAGACAACCTACGCCGGAAGAAATGGAAAAAATGAAAGATCTCCTTCAGGAATGCATAGACGAGGGAGCTTTCGGTATGTCAACTGGAATGATCTATCCTCCCTGCAGTTTTGCAACAACAGGTGAATTTATAGAGCTTGGCAAGGATCTTGAGAGCAGGGATGCCCTTTTTGTAACCCACCAGAGAAGTGAGGCAGATACGATCCTTGATTCCATGGATGAAATCATTCAAATAGGTGAGGAGAGTGGGTGCAGGATACATTTTTCCCATTTCAAGGTCGCAGGAAAAAAGAACTGGCCCTATTTTGGCAGCGTGCTCGAAAAGCTTGATCTCTGCTCCAGAATGGGAATAAGGACAACTCTTGACCAGTATCCTTATGTTGCGGGTAGTACAACCCTTAGTGTCATACTTCCACCCTGGGTCCACGATGGAGGAACTGAAAAACTTTTGGAGAGGCTCAAGGACGTAGAAGCGAGGGGAAAAATGACCCATGATATCAATAGGGGAATAAAGGGTTGGGACAATTTCGTTGACTTTGCGGGTCTTGACGGCATATTTATAACCTTTGTAAAAACAGATAAAAATCAGGTCTTAGTGGGCAAAAACCTGGTTGAATTAGGAGAAATTAGGGGCAAGGAGCCTCTCGAGGCCACTTATGATCTACTTCTTGAAGAGGAGGCAAGTGCCGGGCTTGTTGATTTTTACGGTCTTGAGGAACACGTAAGGGCCATCCTTAAAAGACCGGAACAGAATGTCTGCACCGATGGTATACTTGGGGGCAAGCCTCACCCACGTGTTTATGGGACCTATCCAAGAATTCTCGGAAAATATGTCAGGGATGAAAAGGTCCTTGATATGAAAACAGCAATATTCAAGATGACAGGAAAACCAGCCAGTGTGCTTGGCCTTAAGGACAGGGGAGTGATTCGGGAAGGAACAGCAGCGGATCTTGTGCTTTTCAATCCGAAAACTGTTCGAGACAGGGCTGATTACAGCGATCCCCTGCAGTTCCCCGAAGGGATCGAGTATGTTCTTGTTAACGGAAAGGTCCTTGTCGACGGAGGAGTTCATGTTCCCCAGAAAGCAGGCAAGGTTTTAAGGTACTCGGGAAGGCGCTGAAGTGCCCATAGAGGGTGTAATCGGTACTGGTCTTTATGGAGGGCTTATAAAGTGCCTTTAGTTTTTTGTAAAGGAGGAGATCCTAAAAATATAAATCAAAAATCCGTTATTTTATCCAAAGGGTCCTGTTTGATTAAGAACAGGAGATAGTTATGAACTCAAAGAGGAGGAACTATTGATGAAAAAATTCAGCAAAGTAATGGAGAAAATCGTGGTAGCTGTTTTTGTTCTTAGTCTTGTTTTATCTTTTGCTGCTACTTCCCTTTCGGCTGCAGACAAGCCTGAATACAAGTGGAAATTTGCCCAGGCCAATGTGAGGCCAACCCAGGCAAAATCCATGAGGCTGTTCTGTGACCTGGTTACTGTGTACACCGATGGCAGGATGGAGATCGAATTTTTTGAAAACGGTATATTGGGAAATGAACAGGAAACTTTCCATGCAGTTCAGGATGGCAGCATCGAGATAGGCAATTTGCCTCCCTATGTAAATCTTGTGCCTGGAGGAATGTTCAACTGGATGCCCTGGACCATCTCCTCATGGGACGAAGCTGTTATCGCTTTTGGACAGCCCGACGGAATACTCTACAAAGTTCTTGAAAAGGCCTACAACGAAGTGGGCATGCATATACTCTATACGAACAGCCAGGGTCCTTACGGTCTAGGTAACAATGTTCGCCCCATAAAAAAACCCGAAGATCTTGAGAACCTCAAGATGAGGGTATCTTCTTCACTCGGATGTGTAATGGGACTGGTAAACATGGGTAAGGGTACCGGAATGACCGTCGAGACTGTCGCATGGAGCGAGCTTTACAACGCTCTCGGAAGGGGTGTCGTTGACGGATGCTGGAGCATGTGGCCTTCTCTTATAGAGGAAAGACATTATGAAGTTCTTGAGTACTACACCTCCCTGGACTGGATGTGGGATGCCAATCAGATCGCGGTTAACAAGGAAAAATGGGATGCCCTTCCAGAAGACATTAAAGATGCGGTTGCCAGAGCTGCCGAGCAGGCGGAGATACACCAGTACGAACTTTCCCGTCGCGCTGTTCGGGAGATGCAGGAACAGCTTGCTGACGAGGAGAACTTCCATATCTATTATCCAACTCCTGAAGAAAGAGAAGTTTTCCGCGAAAAGGCAGATATGCTTTCTGTCTGGGAAGAACTCTGCAAACCCTGGCTTGAAAAACATTATCCGGGACAGAACATGACCCAGAAGATCCTCGACGAGCTTGACAGGATCCATGAGCAGGTTAAGGGAACCAATTCCATGTAAGACCCTTTTCGTTCTTTGTTTTTTGTATAGTGATCTTAATTAAGATATTCGCGGGGCTTCCTTATTATTGACTTAGTAAAAGGAAGCCCCCTATTGAAAATTTGTAAAAAGAGATCCCCGGAGATTTTCTTCTGGATAAAAATTTATGCCACTGGATATCGGTTGTAAGTTATTTCGAAAAATTACATACTTATATTAATGGACTGAAATTAAATAGAAAATTTATGGCAATAAAGCTTATAAATTATTTAAAACCAGATCATGGATGGTGATATTCTTTGTTAAAAATTATTCAGGATGGTTTGACGAAACTTGAAAATATTCTGTGTTCCATTGGCCTGCTTGTTTCGACATTTCTTGTTTTTGTACAGGTGATCAACAGGTACTGGCTTCATTTCGAGAT
>CAZFJG010000077.1:0-2159 GCA_964519285.1 uncultured Synergistales bacterium
ATCAGCTCCTTTATATCTCTCCAAAACCCATTTCTGCTGCAACCTGGAACCAGGTTTTGAAGAGCTTCTCGGGAAAATAAACAGGCCCCAGGTTATCCTTTTCGGTATAGAAAGCCATATTTGTGTTCTTTCAACTGTCCTTGAATTGTTGAAAACTGGATTTGAAGTCGCTGTAGTGGCGGACGGCTGCGGAAGCAGGGACAGGGCTAACCATGAGCTGGCCATGAAGGCTATGTCAGATGCCGGAGCTCTTGTAATACCGAAGGAAAGTGTTATCTACCAGCTGCTTGGCAAGGCTGGGACTTCTGAATTCAAGGCAATCCTTCCCTTGATCAAGTAATCTGAGGAGAATGGAATTGGAATTAAAATTGCCTCCTGAAACAAAAAAGGATAACTTTTTATGGTTCCTTGGAACTGCCGGAGCAAGGTTTTCAATGATATTTCAGCTCAGGTCAACAGGCGGTATCTGGGTAAGGATCGGTGGCTTTAACATTCTTGTGGACCCGGGTCCGGGTTCTCTTGTAAGGGTAAACGAGTTCCTGCCCGAACTTGACCCTCTTGAACTTGATGCGGTAATACTTACTCACCGCCATCTCGACCATTCGGGAGATATGAATGCCATAACAGAGGCCATGACATATGGTGGAAGGATTAGAAAAGGAACTGTGATTCTGCCCGTTGATGCTACGGAGCCTGAAGAACCGGTTTTGCTCAGACAGTTCTATCATAAGGTCCAAAAGATCGTAACCTGGGAAAAAGATTCAAATATCCAACTTTCTGAATCGATAATTCTCAGGCCTGTAGAACTCAGACACCATGGGGTTCAGTGTTTTGGTTTCAAGATCTACAGTCCCGATATTCCTGTAACAGGATTTATGGCTGATACTGCCTTTGATCCTGTCTTCGTCGAGCAGTTCAGTGACTGCTCCAGGCTGATCGTAAATGTAACACTTCTGAAAAGGATCAGCCGCATAGATCATATATCGGTACCTGAAGTATCGGATATAATGGAATTGGTAAGGCCTGATACAATAATAATGACCCATCTCGGAACTTCTTTGATAGAGAATGATCCTGACACCGCAGCGCTATCCCTGAAGAGCGACCAAACAGACGTTATTGCAGCAAGGGACAGCATGGTCTTCGATATCAGGTCTGGAATTGTTATCATAAAAGGAAAATCAGACAACCGGGAAAGAATAGAACTGGTAAAACAGAAACTTTCCTACGGTAAAACCCTTAAAGATCACAGGAGGTAGATCTCTTATGACAGTAGACAAGGAGAAAGCGCTGGAAATACACCGAAAAGCAAAGGGTAAGATCTGTATATATCCGACAATGAACATAAGAAGAGAAGAAGATATTTCAATGGCATACGTCCCGGGCTCGGTATATCCTGCCCAGGAGATCGTTCGAGACAGAAGTGCTGTCTATGACTATACGGGAAAAAGGAACAGACTTGCTGTAATTACTGACGGTTCTGCCACACTCGGCCTTGGTAATATAGGCCCGGAAGCGAGCCTGCCGGTTATGGAAGGCAAATGCCTGCTCTTCAAGCAGTTCGGAGACGTTAATGCTTTTCCACTCTGCCTGGCTTCACAGAATGCGGAGGACATAATACACACGGCTCAGCTCATTGCACCCACAGTCGGTGCCATAAACATTGAAGACGTTGCAGCACCCAATACTTTTACAGTGGTGAGAAAGCTCCAGAAAACACTGGAGATACCGGTGATGTCTGATGACCAGCATGGTTCTGCTGTTGTAGTCTTCGCTGCTCTTTGCAACTCCCTGAAAATACTGGGGAAAAGGATCGAAGACTTGAAAATTGTAATTTTCGGTTCTGGAGCAGCAGGAATAGCAACTGCGGAACTTCTCCTATATGCAGGAGCAGGTGATATTATAGCTCTCAACAGTTCCGGTATCCTTGGACCTGATAACCATAAAATGAACCACATTCAGCAGGAACTTTCAACCCGGATTAACAAAGAAGGGATCAGGGGAGGTCTTGAAGAGGCCGCGAAAGGTGCTGACGTCATCGTCGGTTTTTCTTCTTCTGGCAGAATAAGCCCTGAGATAATCAAATCCATGAGCAAAGATCCTGTTGTATTTGCGCTCTCAAGGCCAAATCCAGAGATCACACCAGAGGAAGCTCTCGA
>CAZFJG010000077.1:2259-7695 GCA_964519285.1 uncultured Synergistales bacterium
ACTATTAACGTACCTAAAGGTCAGATATATGACGAGACATGGCAGAGGCTCTTTGGTGGACCCAGGGCAAGAATGTAGCTAATCAAAGGGAGGAGCCACAGCAGTTACGGCTCTTCCTCTTTGTTGCAGGATCTTTACCAGTACAGCCTTGAAATGAGAAGAAAAGTTCCAAAAATTGTAACCAGAAGTGAATGGATCTCGCTTTTTAAAACTATCGAAAGATCAAACTTGCCAGCAATTTTTCCTGAAGACAAACTACGGGGGAAAAATCTTGCAGTCCTGTTTTTGTAATGTCTGAATTTGTCCCCAAAGAACTTTTCCAGGAAATTTTCCTCATAAGGAATTATAAAAAGGTTATAAAGCAGAAAAAAACAAAGCAGAAAAAGCAAAATTGCGTAAAAACCCGCCATTATAGACCAACCCAGTCCGATTAAACCATTTCCAAAGTAAAGTGGATTACGCATAAGAGCGTATGGCCCCTCTGTAACAAGTTCTTTTGCCTTTACTTTTTCTCCTCTATACAGACCTATTGTTCCTGATGCCCAGATCCTTAACAGTTGTCCTGCCACCACGAATAAAAGCCCCCACAACACTGTGGCGCGAACAGGGTCAGCAATAACAAGTATCACAAGAAATAAAGCAGTCCATATACCGCCCCTGAGCCGGAAGAGCATACCCTGTAATTCTTCACTCTTTGTCAATAATTCTCATTTCCTTTCTTAAAAATATTATCACTAAGTCCCCATCCAAGCATTCGCACGGCAACTGCGGCCCCCATGATTATAGCAAGATATTCAGTGAAGAAACGCCATAGAATTGCCATAACTCCTGCCATGTTCCACGGCAGTAGAAGACTGAAGAGTGCAGCCCCTCCTCCCTCTGCTACTCCGCTTGCTCCTGGAGTTGGAACAAAATAGAGGATAAAAAGGAACACACTCTGCACCATAAAGGCCTGCAGATAAGGAATGGGGAAACCCATTGACCATGCAAGAACAGGCAATACGGAAAAGAGGGATATAAGGTGAAGACATGAATAAAAAAAAGCTTTGAGAAAACTTGGCAGTCCCGAACCAAAAAAGCGCTTGAAATTTACATTGTAATTGTCTATTTCGTGATAGATCCTCCGTATATACCTTATCACGGAATTCTGCCTGACGATGCCGAATCTTCTCAATATAAGGGTAATTCCTGCACCCCAATGTTTGATAAGGGTGGGACAGGCAAAACTGAGTATAACTAACCCCCATGAAAATATAACAAAGAGAACAACATAAAGGAAAAAGCTCTGAAGCAGGGCATGCTGCATTACAAATCCCGGTTCCACCATTACGGTAATAATAACTGACAAACCAAGCAGAAACATTGTAAACATGGTTCTGGTGAGTGCGATTATTACACCCTTTCCAACGGGTATATTCCCCCTGTAAAGGACATAGACCTGAAAGGGACCGCCTCCGGTCTGCATGGGAGTAACGGCACATCCAAAATAATGAAGCCAGGTAAGAATTACAGCAGTTTTGAAAAAGATCTTTTCTCTGGCTGCTTTTGCTACAGCACACAATCGAAGCGCATCAAAGGACCATGCAAGAAACACAAGGACAAATGAGATGACAATTCCCCTGATATCTGCCGAAATGAAAATTCTGAGAGATTCTGCATCCGCACTTGAAAGAAGAATATAGATACCGACAAAGACCGATAACACCAAAAAGATCATTAAACCCCGGCGAATGGTCATTTCAAAAGACCTCCGTAAAAATACATTGCAGGATGGTAACTTTTATCTACTCTGCTTTTCTGCTTAGCTCGAGAATTCTTTCCATTGCTTCAGGATTAAGCTGTGCAAATCCAACCTTCCAGGCCATTATAGCTGCCTGGGTCCTGTCCCGGAGATCAAGTTTCTTCAACACGTGGCTTACATGGTTTTTCACTGTTTTTTCAGAAAGTACCATTCTTCGGGAAATTTCTGTGTTGCTTAGCCCCTGTGAAAGCCAGTACAATATTTCTTTTTCTCTTGGTGTCAGATCCTCAAGCTGGTCGTTTTCTTCTTTTCTCTTGTAAAAGGAAGAAAGAAGCTTGCCTGCCACTTTTGGATCCACATAGGCCTGTCCTCTGCTTGCCGACCTTATGGCCGACATTAGCTCCATTTTTCCGGAAGCCTTGAGAACAAAGGCCCTTACACCCTCCGAAGAAAGGGCTGAAAGAGGCTCCTCCTCGTCACAGGCGCTTATTGCTACGTACCTGACACCGCACTGAAGACTGTTGAGCTCCCTTACCATTTGCAGAGAATCGAGACCGGGAAGGGATACATCGAACATTAAAATGTCGGGAGACTCTTTGCGTACAACTTCGAGGGTCTGTATACCCTCCTCAGCTTCTCCAATGACTGCGATATCTGTCTCAGGTTCAAGAAGTTTCTTTATTCCGTCGCGAAAAAGTTTGTGATCATCAGCTATAACAACTGAAATGTTATCCATAGAAAGAACACCCCCGAGTATCTCGTCAGAAAAAAGACCTTAGTGGAAAAAAGGCCGGTTATGCCTGCCATGAATTATGTTATAGTTTCGATGGCAATTCCATATGTATGACAGTTATGAAACTGAATGGGTATTAAGAACTATATATAGGTCCATGGACCTAATTATAACCTAATTACAGAATGTACAGGTATACAATTATTTCAGGAGACTGAATTATGAATTTATCAAACACCAAAAACTATGTACCCTCAAAAAATCTTCTAAGAAAGGCTGGAAAAGCACTGGGAGATTTTAAAATGATCGATCACGGCGACAGAATAATGGTGGGACTGTCGGGAGGCAAAGACAGCCTGATGCTTCTTCTTGCTCTTGTTCACCTGCGAAGGAAGATCAAGGCAGATTTCACTCTTGGAGCGTGTACTGTAGATATTTCTGATGGCGAACTGGATCTTTCGGAGCTCCAAAGATTCTGCGATGATCTGGGGGTAAGCTATTTTATCAGTTCACATCCGACACTCGAAATAATACGTGCCAGAGATGAACGCTCTCCGTGCAGCCTTTGTGCAAACATGAGAAGAGGAATTCTCTGCAGTGAGGCAAAGAAACATGGTTTTAACGTCCTTGCCCTGGGTCACAACCTGGACGATGTCGCAGAAACTGTACTGCTGAATCTTTTTCGAACAGGCAGGTTCAAGTGCTTCAAACCTGTATCATGGCTCAGCAGGATGGAGATCTCCGTGATAAGACCTTTCATCTATATAGAAGAAAGCCATATAAGCAGTGAAGCAGCAAGGTTGAACCTGCCCTTGAAGGACATGAAATGTCCTTATAACAACGTCACGGAAAGAGCGTCAACAAAAGAGCTGCTTAAGCAGATCTCAGGTTCTATCCCTGATGTTAAGCTCAATATAGAAAAAGCTCTTTCACGTTTAGATCCTGAAGACCTGTGGTAAGATCCTCTTTAAAGTCCTGCTGATGCAGAGTCGACCTGTCTGAAAATATCCCTTACCTCAGCAGCATGCTCAGAGTAACCGTCTCTTCCCATCAGTCCGTAAGTATATTTCTTTCCCTGCTCCACTCCAGGCTGATCGAAGGGATCTATGGAAAGAAGATATCCGGTAAGGGCTGTTGAATACTGGTAGAAAAAGATCAGAGCACCCATCACTTCCTCGTCTATACGGGGAAGTTCTATCCACAGTACTGGTTTGCCGGATTTCAGAATGGCTGCTGCTGTAGAGCTGGCCTCGTAGCTTATCATCCTGTTCATGCTTCCTTTGCCCATGTACTCAAGAGGAGAAAGAGAGTCCATGCCTGTCAAGGGGATATCAATATCCTTCGATCTGTTCTGAACGTCTATGAGAGTGAAAAGTTTGTCATCAGGGCCTTCTGTGTAGAGCTGTACCTGTGAGTGCTGGTCAACAGCGCCAAGGGCTCTCACAGGGGTAAAACCCTTTCCGTCTTTGCCGATACTTTCAGCCCAGAGCTGCGCAAACCACTCCACAAAATCAGATAGCCTGTCAGAATAAGGCATAAGTACATCCAATGTCCTGCCCTTCCTGCCATGGAGCCAGGAAAGAGCCGCAAGAAGATGACAGGGTCTTTCAAACAAAGGACCCGGTTTGGTGATCTTTTCCATGGCAGACCTTGCTCCCTTAAGAAGCATCTCAACATCTATGCCCATAGCACAAGCTGCGGCAAGACCTACTGGAGAAAGAACAGAATACCTGCCACCAACTCCGGAAGGAATGTCCAGAGAACGGCAGCCCTTTTCCTTCGCAAGTGCTCTCAGATTTCCCTTTTCCGGATCTGTGACAACAAGGACCCTTTTCAGAGCTTCCTCTTCCCCTATTGAATCTTTCAACTTTTCAAGAAAGAACAGAAAATTGGCCATTGTTTCGGCCGTTGATCCTGACTTACTTATTACCAAAAGTGCCACAGAAGAAGGATCTACTCTGTCCCATATAGCATGATCACTTACAGGGTCAACATTCTCTGCCAGGTAGTATCTTGGCCCCTTCCTCTGATCTGCCGGTAATTCGTTATGGTAAGGATGCAAAAGAGCCTTGTTCAGCATTCTATTACCCAGTGCCGAACCACCTATACCGATCTGAATGATACTCTCAAATTTACCGAGCCATTCCCCCTGTTTTTTTATCTCGGAAAGATCCATCCAGGGTAGATCAAGCCAACCGAAGCCTTCCCTGCCGGCTTCTCTGCCTTCTGAAAGCCAGGAATCAGCACTGACCATTTTATTATCCAGATCTTCAAGTTCCGCAGGGGTAACATTTTTCGGACCTGTCGTACCGGAAAGGGCCCCTCCATATAAAAGCCTGAACATTTCTTCCATATATATCTCCCCCTTAGATAATCTTTATTTACAAGTATATACCAGTGACACTCTAAGAAAAAACCAGGACCCATCTTTTCTGACAGGTCCTGGCTGTAATCTTACATTTTTTCCGATAACAGAAGAATAAAATTATTCGGCTTTAGAAAGAAGTTCGTCTATTTTTGCGGTATCATAACCTATAACGAACTCTCCGCCGATCTCAGTCACAGGAACTCCCATCTGCTGGGTCTTTTTCACCATTTCCATAGCTGCTTCCCTGTTAGCTGAAACGTCAACGTTCTCAAACTCTACACCTTTGGATTTGAGATAGTCCTTAACCTTTGTGCACCATGGACATGTTGCTGTTGAGTATACTTTAATATTCATTTCAAGTCCTCCTTGTTTTCTTGCAATTACCCTACATAGGTATATACATCACATTGCAACGCATGTCAAGGAATTGCTTATGTCTATTGCTTATTGTTTGAACTCACAAACACTTTATCACAATTTTTTAAATTTCTCACATCTCTTTGCAAAAACTGATTTCCATGTATAATTTGAATGTTGATCTGTTACTTTTAATAAAATTAACTTTTATTACATAAACAGGAGGGAAAAGAATGG
>CAZFJG010000078.1:0-4397 GCA_964519285.1 uncultured Synergistales bacterium
GTTCGTCGAGGCAGCGCTTTGCCTGCGGCTTCCTTCAGACCCCGCCTCACGGCGGTAGCCCTTGCCGTCCGGCTAACAGTTCCCCCTGTCGGGCCTGTAGAGGACTTTCACCTCCAAGTCGGTGTGCCCTGCCGGGCACACACTAAAAAAGCCGCTTCCCTTATGGAAGCGGCTTTATCATCTGGTGGGCCTACCTGGACTCGAACCAGGAACCTTCCGGTTATGAGCCGGTGGCTCTAGCCAATTGAGCTATAGGCCCTTAAGCGAAGGTTATTATACGCTCGATAGTGTAAAAAAAGCAAGCAGAAATCATATTTTTTTTAATGAATTTTATTCCTCGATAATTATGCAGGAGACAGGGCAGCTGTCGGCTGCTTCCTTGGCACAGTCAGATCCTTCAGGCTTGATAACCTTGGAAATACCCGCATCCTCATCAAGGACAAAAACGTCCGGGCATATCTGGGCACATACTCCGCATCCTATACAATCATCTTCATTTACCTTAACACGCATTAACGCCCACCTCCTTATACCGGAGGAATTGTATCTCAGGATTAACAGCTAGTCAATGATCCTTTTAATTACCCTCCGGATTTTCAGTAATTACTATACGTGGAGCATCTGCAGAACCTTCCAGCCTCAAAAGAGACCTGTAATCTTCTATGGCTTTTTTTTCCGGAAGTGAGGTAGTTATAAAAACACCCGTACCTGCGAGCTCGGCTCCAAATTCCTTTACAACAAGTTTCATTCCAGAAGCGGTACTTCCACCTTTCATAAAATCGTCAATGATCACTACATTTTTACCTCTCGAAAGTACCCTGGTACCGAGATACATAGCTCGGACTTCCCCGTTGGTGGCAGGGTAGTGAACAGTGACTGCAGATCCGTCGCTTGCCCTGTTCCTGAATCTGCATACAGCGAGGGGAACACCCAGATAATGTGCAGTTGCCATTGCTAAAGGAATTCCCTTAACTTCCGTTGTCAAAACTATATCAGCCTTTGAATTCCTGAACTGTGAAGCCATGATCATTCCCAGGGGAAATACATAAACAGGATCAAAAAGAAGATCACCGTAATATATAAGCCCTCCTGGAAGAACTCTGTCCGGCGTTGACAGCTTTTTAAGGAGATCATTCAGTATTTCGTTCCTGTACTTTTCTGAAACGTAAGGAACAAAAAAAGCACCACCTGTTCTACCCCTGTCTACGGTAACTCCTCCCAGGCCTTCTTCGGTAAGTGCCCTGTTAATAATGGAAACATCATCACTTATTACAGTTTTTGAAACTTTAAAAAGATCTGCCAGCTGGGTTAGGGAAACCTGCCTTGACGGAAAACGAAGAAACCTTGAAACGACCCTTATCAATCTGTCAGTTCTCGAACCTCTCATTGCTATTCACCCCTGAAAATTATCTGTTCGATCCAGTTAAGACCTGAAAATTCTCTAAAACTCGACGAAAAGCCCCTCTTTTTATCATATAACGCAAAAGCACCGCTGCCACTTCCGCTGATACCCCAGGCAAGAGCTTCTGTATTTGATAAAAGTTCAAAAAGCTCCCCGTATTCAGGATAATCATTAAGCAAAAGGGGTGAAAAATCATTGGGCAACAGACCGCACCTTTTGCCTTTAGATAGATCTTTAACGATACTAAGTGCTTCTTCTTTGAGTTCCAGTAGATCCGGATCAATATAGTTTTCTCTAAAAGCTCTGTATTTATCGAGCTTCGCATATGATCTTGCAGTTGAAGCTCTCCATACCGGAATAAAAAGGACAGCCTCAATATGGGACATGTTTAATTTCAAGGGTTCAATGATCTCTCCTCTGCCCGTAACTAAAGCCAGATCTGTGTCAGATAGCAGGAAAGGGATATCACTTCCAAATCTCACACTGTCAAGCTCATTTTGTTCTTTAGAAAAAAAGTAAAACCACCGTATAAGAGCTGCCGCGTTTCCACTTCCACCACCCAGACCAGTACCAGGTGGAAGGGCTTTCCAAATATCCACATTTACTGCCGGGATCTTCCTGTCAACCTGATGGATAATTTCAAGAACAGAGGATAATATGTTTTCGCCAAAGATCCTGCAATTATGGGTTACTATTCTATCCTTGACTTTTTTACTGTCAGAAACACTAATTGTCAACTTTTCCATCTCTGGCAATTTCAAAAAAACTGAACATAAATTATGAAAACCATCATCTCCAGCTTTATTGATCTTAAGGGTGAGATTCAATTTACATGCTGATGGAACTGTTACTTTCAAAACAGGACCCCTCCCGTAAATAATGTTATGCCGGTTTCGTTAAAAAAACCCGGTGCAGAAAGGCACCGGGTTTTTTTATCTGGTTTTTTGGAGATCAGAAAGAATTCTGACCAATAGGCATTATCTCAAGTTCTACTTCATGAGTAAGGATCTCAGCATAACTGAAAGAGACCTTGCTCTTCTGAGATTCTACCCATAGAGTGAAAAGATTAGGGTAAGTCTCTATAATGACACCCTGATTCTCTTCAACTTTTCTGCGACCTTTGGAGGTTCGATACTTGATCGTTGATCCTTTGTAGCAAGCAACTTTATTCCTGATCTCCGTCAGGGTTCCTGCCATTAGGTTAGTCTCCTTATTCTAATTTTTACATATTATAACACAAGCAAAGGATAAACATCAAATTATATGAGACCATCAAGAAAAAATCAAGGTATGATCTGTGGTTTTCCATAAAAAGTGAGATAAAAAACTATGCACGGAATATTCTTTTATCCCCTACTCTCCTTGTATAACCTCTGGAATCCATATATTCCAACAGTGGTAATATATACTTTCTCGAACTACCAGTAATATCCCTGACATATCCAAGAGTAATATCTTTTTCTGACCTGGAAAGCATTTCCACAAGTTTCTCTTCCATTTCCCTGTGAAAAACCATCTGTCCCTGGATAATTGCCACTTCCTTCATGTTCCTTAAATGCGTTAAAAAATTACTGAATTCTTTTTCCTGCATATCAAGACTTCTACGTATTTCCTGAAGGTCCGGAAGAACAAAACCTTTAGAAATACATAATTCTCTTACAAAGTCTGTTTTTTTTCTGAAGTCCTCCTCATCTCTGGGAGAAAAACCAGACTGGCTGGCGAAACCATCCTCGTAATCAATAATACCCTTATTTTTCAGATAAAATAGAACGGACCTGAGGGTCTTTGGATCTGTCAAGTCTCTAACTTGCATCGAAAGGGTTTCAATAACCGCCCCTTTCTGGTGAGGATACTTCTCATGATAGTTTTCAAGAAATAGCATTATCTCTTTTGTTATGGAGTCACAGAACTGTTTTGAGATCAGCATTCTAAAAGGTGATTCGATCAGGACCACATCTCCGGAATCATGTAATTTCGATGCTGCAGAAAGTAATTTCTGCTCTCTTTGTTGCAACATTGGGACAGCATCTTTCGTTCTGAGCTTTCCACTGGAATTGACAAGAACTTTGAGTTTTTCCTCAATTGTTCTTGATTCAGCCAATTCATTTAATGTTAACAGGTAGTTCTGCCGGTGCATTTTTCCCCTGGGTTTTCTCCCTGAGGTAAACAGCACCTCTCCACCTCCAATTGTTTTCAGTGGACTGTAGAATCTTGCTACAAAACGTTCAGATATTGCTGCCATTATCTTGTCTTCTATAACAAGCTGGACGTAAGCAGATCCACCTGGTTCAATAATTTTTTCATCAAAAAGGGAAACTCTGGCTAAAACGTCAGAGGTGCCAACATGAAGACGTATCCTCTGCCAGTGTCTGAGAGGTTCAGGAGATGTAGGCAAAAGTCTGAAAAAAGCATCAATGCAGGATGTTGGCTCATAGATCCCCTTTTCACATATAACATCACCTCTCTCAAGTTCATCCACAGAAATTCCAGTAAGGCTGAGGGCTATTCTCTGACCTGCCCATCCTTCCTCAACATCCTGGCTGTGAACCTGAATAGATCTGATCCGACTCTGAAGGTCCGCTGGAAGAATTTCAACATCCTGCCCTTTTGTTATCTTTCCTGAATAGGATGTTCCTGTAACAACTGTTCCAAAACCTGAAACCGCAAATGCTCTGTCAAGGGGCATGAAAAAAGGTCCCTTTCTGTTCCTGGTCTCAACCCTGTTGACAAGGCTCTCAAGCTCTTTTAAAACCTCTTCCAGGTTCTCCCCTTTTATTGAAGAAACAGGAATAACTGCCTTATCCTGCAAAAATGTTCCTTTAAGGAAATCTCGGATTTCCTCAACAGCCAGATCACAAAGTTCGGGATCCACCAGATCCGTCTTGGTGACGGCAACAAAGCCATCTCTCACTCCAAGAAGGTTCAGTATTTCAAGATGTTCCCTGGTCTGGGGCATTATGCCTTCATCTGCAGCAACAACCAGCATGACAGCATC
>CAZFJG010000078.1:4497-6297 GCA_964519285.1 uncultured Synergistales bacterium
TGCATTAAGTTTTACCAGAGCTGAGACAATATCTTCATCATCACCTTCAAGAAGAGTTCTTGTATGAATAACAGCAGCTTTACCTTTAGCTCCAGTAATGACAGGGACATGGCTCTGTCTCAGAAATTGCTGCAATTTTGCACCACTTTCATATTCTGCGGACTGGATAGAAACTCCAGATCCCACAAGGGATGTCACAGGAAAAGCTCCTCCACCTACAGCGTCTTCGACATCAACTACCTCTACCAAAAAACCAGGGGCTGCTTTACTGATTTTCTCCGCCAGTTTTTTTGCATTATCTCTTAGTTCTTTAATGTTCTTTGACAACATTGCTATGGTCGGAATTTTTTTCTCCTCTCCTTTCAAGTACTGTCTAAGAGTTGTCTCTAAGGCAGAAAGAGTCATCTTGTCCACCCTGAGAGCCCTCAGAAGAGGGAAAGTTCTAAGCTGATCTATAATTTCGGATTTGCCAACTACAGCTCCGATCTGAGGTCCACCAAGCATCTTGTCACCTGAAAAGGTAACTACGTCTACTCCTGCATCTATACAATCCTTTACAGTGGGTTCTCCAGAAAGACCGAAATTACTTACATCCAGAAGCACTCCTGATCCAAGGTCTTCCATGAAATAAATCCCTTTTTCTGCAGCAAGGGAAGCAAGTTCCTGTCTTGAAACTTCACCAGTAAAACCCAGAATCCGGTAATTGGAGGGATGTACTTTAAGAAGCATTGAGGTATCATCATTTATTACTTTCTCAAAATCTCTGAGATGGGTCCTGTTTGTCGCTCCCGTCTCTACAAGTCTGGCACCTGAGAATTCCATTATTTCGGGAATTCTGAAGGAACCGCCTATCTCTACAAGCTCTCCCCTTGAGACAATAACCTCTTTCCCCCTGGCAAGAGCCGCCAGGCAAAGCATGACCGCGCCAGCGTTATTATTTACCACAAGTGCCGCCTCTGCTCCGGTGAGTTCGCACAAAAGCCACTCTGCATGAACGTTTCTGTGACCTCTTGTTCCTCCATCTAGATCAAACTCCAGGGTGCTGTAGCTCGATGCAACTTTTTGTACTGAATTACATGCCTCACTTGAAAGACAGGATCTGCCGAGATTTGTATGAACAATTACTCCTGTCCCATTAACAACCCTGTCCAGACTGGGTCTTTCCCTTCGTTCAAGAATAACTGTAGCTTCTCTTTCTATCTGTTCTGCAGAAAAAACGTTATTCTCTCCTTCCAGTGCCTTTTTACGCTTTTCTGCAATGATAGAATTAATAACGGATTTGACGGTCTCCCTGCCAAGAGTGCGGATAAAACTGGCCATAGATCCTCTTTTCAGCATTACATTCATAGAAGGTAGATCTCTCAGTTTATTACCTGGTTTTTCCGGCATCATTAACCCTCTTTCATTTTTTAATCATTATACTTTATAACCATATCATAAACATCCTACCCTCTCTATGGGCACTGAAAACAGCAGATCTTCATGATATAATATTATAATAGTTATTACCAGTAGATACGGAGGAGGTCTTTTAATCATGGATTTTACATCGAAAGCACTTCTTGTTGTAGATCCCCAGAATGACTTTATGCCTGGAGGGTCTCTTCCTGTTCCAGATGGTGACAGTATAATTACTGTTGTTAACAGATTGATTGAACTTTTTAACAGCAATAACGCTCCTGTTTTCATATCCAGAGACTGGCATCCAGCTGATCACTGCAGTTTCATAGAAGAAGGAGGGAAGTGGCCTCCTCACTGTGTAAAAGACACAGAAGGCGCACTATTTCACCCTGATCTTAT
>CAZFJG010000078.1:6397-7643 GCA_964519285.1 uncultured Synergistales bacterium
AACTATTCCAGGCTTAGCTCTATACTTACTGACGGAGGTTATAATCTTGAAAATTATCGACGCAAAAGGTAAGGCATGTCCAGAACCTGTAATGATGACAAAAGCCGCCTTGGATAAAAATATAGTTGAAATCGAAATTCATGTGGATAACGAAGTAGCTTCAAGAAATGTTGAACGCTTCCTCAAAAAATCTGGATTTGAAAGTGACGTAAAAAAGGTTGGGGAAGACTTCCATATCGCAGGGAAAAAAGACAACGCAACCGGTCACAATAGCAATAATGAGAAAACTCTTTCTGCTCGAAAACCTTCAGGGAACAGGGCTGTTTTTATCTCAAGGAATGTAATGGGAGGAAATGACGAAGAACTCGGTGAAGTTCTTATGAAATCCTTTCTGGGAACACTGGCTCAGATAGACAATCCTCCAGCGAGGATAGCTCTAATGAACGAGGGGATAAAGCTTGCTCTTGAGGGATCCTCATCATGTGAACATCTGAAAGAGCTTGAAAAAAAAGGCGTTGAGATATTTGTCTGCGGAACCTGCTCCAATCATTTCGGGCTGACAGAAAAGATTGGGACGGGAATTATATCCAACATGTTCGATATCACTGATGCATTGCTCGCTTCAGATAGTGTTATTTCCATATAAAAACAGTAATTTATTCAGTATCGGCCGGCAGGGACTCAAGGAGGATGTAGGCCATTATCCACAGAGTCCTGTCGGTTGTCATTGAAGGTACCATTCTATCCAGATATTCTTCCCTCCCCGGACACCTTGCTGCCATGACCTCCTCTGTGAGGCTTTGTACGATACCGTTTTCAAGATCCTCATCAAAAAGAACGATCCAGCCTTCAAGAACTACAGCGATCAGGCCCCATTCTTCATCATCCTGGCAGCTTTCAATAATTTCGACATTTGTTAAAGAAGCTTCACTACCTCGATACTTCAATTGCAATTCATCCTGGTCATAAAGAGGGGGACCTGCGATCAGGATACGATCGCTGTTTTCAAAAACATTAAGATAGATCCGGTATAAGCTCAAGGATTGCCTTATCTTTTCAGGATGATCTTCATCATCTATCCACGGCAATACTCCCTGGAGATCACCGATTATCCTTAAAGGGTACTCACGGATCGTGTTCCTTTCTGCTCTGCTTCCGGCAAGATGCAGAAAAAGTTTTTCCAGGACTGTATCCCTGTTACCTGAAAAGCTCAATAGTGTGAACTTCACAATTATTCCTCCAGAAT
>CAZFJG010000079.1:0-7629 GCA_964519285.1 uncultured Synergistales bacterium
CCTATGGATGCTCCCCTTGTGGCGCCCGAGAAACGTCCATCTGTGATCAAAGCCACAGAACTGCCAAGGCCCATTCCAGCTATACTTGCCGTCGGACCAAGCATCTCTCTCATACCGGGTCCTCCCTTGGGTCCTTCATACCTTATAACAACAACATCTCCTGAGATTATCTTTCCTTCCTTTATTGCCCGGGAAGCATCTTCTTCGCAATCGAAAACTCTTGCAGGTCCCTGGTGTTCCATCATTTCCGGAACCACCGCAGCCTGTTTTACAACACTGCCCATGGGAGCAAGACTTCCCTTAAGCACTGCAATTCCGCCCTGGGCATGATAGGGATTCTCCAGAGGTCTGATAACGTTTTCATCCTTGACGGAAGCAGATTTCAGGTTTTCACCCACTGTCAGAGTGGTAACAGTCGGAATCTCCGTATGAAGTTTTGATCCATCAGCAAGCCTTGCCATTACCGCCTGGACCCCCCCAGCCAGCCAGAGATCCTGAATATGATGTTTACCTCCTGGACTCATGCTGCACAGATGGGGAGTTTTCTTACCTATCTGATCCATCTTCTCAAGAGGAAGATCAAGACCTGCTGCGTTTGCAATAGCCGGAAGATGAAGGGCCGTATTGGTGGATCCCCCAAGGGCCATATCCACGGCCACTGCATTTTCAAAAGCCTTTTCAGTAAGAATATCCCGCGGTTTAATATCCTTTTCAACAAGAGTAACAACTATTTTGCCTGCATCCTTGGCAAGACGTTCACGGGCGGCAAAAACAGCGGGTATCGTTCCGTTACCCGGAAGTGCCAGTCCTAAGGCCTCCATCATACAGTTCATTGTGTTCGCCGTGAACATTCCCGAACAGGAACCACATGTGGGACACGCAAGGTCCTCCAGACGTTTCAGCTCGTGGTCATCAATACCACCAGCATTATGTTTTCCCACGGCTTCGAACATGGAGCTGAGGTCAATATCCTCTTTCCCGTCGGGACCTGCCAGCATCGGGCCGCCGCTAATAACAATGGTCGGAATGTTAAGCCTCGCTGCAGCCATGGCCATGCCTGGAATAATTTTGTCACAGTTGGTAACCATTACAAGACCATCAAGTGCATGGGCTCTCGCCATAACCTCAATGGAATCCATTATGAGCTCCCTGCTGGGCAGGGAGAATTTCATGCCCTCATGGTTCATGGCGATTCCATCGCAAATTCCTATTACCGGAAATTCAAGGGGGAGACCTCCTCCTGCGTAGACCCCTGATTTTACAGCTGCTGAGATCCTGTTCAGGTGGGTGTGTCCTGGAATAATTGAATTATATGAATTGACAACACCGATCCAGGGCCGCTCTATCTCCCAGTCCGTGAAACCTCCAGCTTTCATCAGTGACCTGTGGGGCGCCCTCTCTGCTCCCTTTTTAGCTCTGTCACTTCTCATTAATATCACTCCTTTATATTTTTATCCTGCAGAATTTTTACTTTCAGCAAATACTCCCCTACCAGAAAAGCTCAGGCAGCAAAAGCGTTATAGACGGTACGTACGTAACGATCAGAAGAATAACTATAAGCACCAGCACCATGGGAATAATAGGCCTGCTTATCTCCTCCAGACTCAGGCCAGTTATGGCACTTGCAACATAAATGTCGATGGCTACGGGAGGTGTTGCCATCCCTATAGCAAGACCTATGGATATCAGGACACCGAAGTGTATAAGATTTCCTCCAAGCTGTATGATCGTCGGCAGAAATATCGGAGTAAGGATGATCAGGGCCGAAGCTGTTTCCATGAACATCCCCGAAATAAGAACTATTACCATTATCATAAAGTAGATCATGATCTCGTTCCCGCCAGCAAGACCTATAAGTGTTCCGGCCACTGCTTCCGGAACCTGGTAAAAAGCCAGCCCCCATCCGAAGAGTTTGGAAGTTGCAATTATAAACATAATAAGGGAAGAGGTTATTCCAGCACCAACAACAAGATGATAGAATTTTTTCATATCCATGTTTTTGTATACGAAATAGGCTACGAGGAAGGAATAATCCACCGCTATGGCCGCAGCCTCGGATGGAGTGAACCATCCAGAAAAGATACCTCCGAGAATTATAACCGGGGTCATTAATCCCCAGAGCGCGTTTTTAAAACGTCTTGTTTTTTCACCAAAAGATACTGGTTCACTGGCAGGATAGTTCCGTTTTCTTGCTACGTACAGAGCAAGTATGATAAGCCCTCCGCCCATGAGAGCACCAGGAATAAATCCTGCCATGAAAAGCTTGGCCACGGATTCTCCTGAAATAACAGCATAAAGTACCATGGGAACACTCGGTGGTATAACTACACCTATTGTTCCTGACGCAGCGATAAGGGCCGCCGAAAAATCAACATCGTATCCCTTTTCCTCAAGATCAGGAAGTAATGCCGATCCCACAGCAGCTGTTGTAGCAGCTCCGGAACCCGAGATGGCTGCAATGAACATTGATGCAACGGTGGAAACAATTGATAATCCACCTTTTATTCTTCCAAGGGTCGCCTCCGCAAAGGATATTATCCTTTCGGAAATACCGCCCCTGGCAAGTATATCTCCGGCAAGAATGAAGAAGGGAACTGCAACCAGGGAAAAGGAATTGTTGCCCATGAACATCATCTGGGGAACCATCTGGAAGGGCAGATCATTTATAACAAGTACGGACAGGGCTGATATACCTATAGCCAGCCCGATGGGCATACCAAGTACAATAAGAAGTAAAAAGGCGCCTCCAAGAACGATACCCATGGTCAATTCCTCCTTATAACGTCATAGAGACCGTCAAGTAGATGAATAAGGATAACGCAGCCCATGACAGGATACATCAGATAGATCCACGACATGGAGAATCCAAGGGCAGGAGTTGACTGGGAAGCTTCAGAGATCATCATTATCCCTCCGTACCATGCCATTATCACGAAAAAGAGGATACCCAGGATCTGTACTGATATTGCAATTATCTTATTCAGCAGCGAGGGCAATTTGTTAACAAAGAAGGTGATCGCAATGTGACTTCCCCTTTTGAAAGCCACCGCAGCTCCCACAAGGGATGCAAAAACAAGCAGAAAACGGGTTATCTCCTCAGACCAGATGAGAGCTTCGAAAAAAAACCGGAAGACTACCTGCATTGTAGTAATAATTATCATTGTTATCATCAATATGAAAAGCAGTATTTCACTATATTTATTTATGCGGTCGCTCAAACTTCGAAGTGGCGATCCCGAAGAACCGCCACCTCTTGTTTTCTTTTCTTCCATGGTGACCTCTTTACTCAGCTTCTGTCGCTTCTATTTGCTCCAGAAGGTCGGCGAAATCAGTACCGTACTTGTCATAAACAGGCTGTACTGCTTCCCTGAAAGCTTCAAGGTCAGGCTTTTCTACTACTTCCATTCCCTGTTCCTTAAGGAATTCAAGCCACTCCGCGGCCTTGCTGTTGTCGTGGTTACGGTTTGCCTCGGCGGCAAGCTGAGCGGCGCTCTGGACTATTTCCTGCTGTTCAGGAGAGAGTTTATTCCAGGACTTCATGCTCATCATGATAACGTTTGGAGCATAAGCATGACGTGTAAGTGAAAGATACTTCTGGCTTTCGTAAAGTTTGAACGCGACGATTACGTTAAGAGGATTTTCCTGGCCGTCAATGGTCTTCTGCTGAAGAGCGGTAAGAGCCTCTGTCCATGCCATTGGTACAGCGTTTGCGCCAAGAGCCTTGAAAGAATCAACGTAAACAGGATTCTGCATCAGCCTGATCTTGAGTCCTTCCATATCCTCAGGTGTTGTTACCGGACGTTTGCTGTTAGTAAGGTTACGGAAACCTCTCTCTCCATAGGCAAGTCCCTTCCAACCCTGGTTTTCCATCTTTTGAAGAATGGATTTCCCAACAGGTCCGTCAAGAACAGCATAGGCATGTTCCGGGCTTCTGAAAAGGAAGGGAAGGTCGAAGACACCGAATTCAGGAATAAAATTTATAAAAGGACCACTGGTTATAATGCCGGCATCTACAACTCCCATTTTCATACCTTCGAGAAGGGCCCTTTCATCCCCGAGTTTGGCATTGGGGAAAACAGTAACAGTTACATCTCCATCTGTCTCTTCCTCAACGATCTCCTTGAACTTGAGGGCACAAAGATGGAAGGCATCCTTTTCGTTAACAACATGGGCAAGTTTCAGGTTAAACCCCTTGGCCATGGCGACAGGTGCTGTCATAGCAACTGCCAGACACACCACAAGCAATACTGCGAAAAACTTTCTCATAGCAAAACCTCCTGAAATATTAGATCTGTAATTGGTCCTACCTTGGTACTACCAAAAACAACTGAATTATAGTATTATATTGACTTAAATACAAGTCTTAAAATTAATTAAAGGACGGAAAGCAGGATATAATTTGAAAAACCGCCGCCAGAAACTGTCCGAGTTGATAATGGGAAAAATCCGGTCAGGGGAAATCGTAGAGGGTAGCAAATTACTGCCCGAAAGGGAGCTTGCCCAAAAACTCAACGTAAGCCGTAACCTGCTCAGAGAAGCCCTGGTGATGCTTGAGTGTATGAATTGTATTGAAGTACATGGAAGAGAAGGTATTTTCATTAGTAATACTGATGGGGAAGAATTTAACTCAACCCTTAACTCAGTAACCCTTTGGCCTGAGAATATGGTCAGAGACCTGATGGAGATGAGAGAGATCATAGAAGTACCTGCTGCAGGAATTGCAGCCCTGAGGCACAAAAGGGAAGACCTTGAGAAGATGGAACAGTGTGTTGATGAACTTGACAGGATCTTCAGGGAGGGAGAATCCCGGTACGGTGACGGAGCAAAATGGGATTCCCTGCTTCATTCAGTGATAGTAAAAGCCACAGGGAATCCACTCTTGGTAAGGGTTTCTGAGGATCTTTCCATTGTGTTGGAGAAATACATCGGACAGAGCAGAGCTTTAGTCTTTTCCAGCGGCAACTGGCCCCGGATAATCCTCGAACAGCACCGGGAGCTTTACGAGCAGATAAAGACCGGGAACAGGAAGAACGCCGAAAGAACAGCTCACAAACATATTGCCCTTGCCCGCAAAAAATTTGCAGGCTGATGTACTGTAAAAAAACGGTTCCTTCTTAAGAGAAGAGCCCGTTTTTGTCCATTATCGAAACCATCCACGAATATATTGGTATCATGGCATAGGGATCAAGAGAAAAAGCACCGAACATCCCCATGGCCGCAACAGAGTGAAGAATTGACAGGATACCCCGGTAATTTTCCCGATAAGCAATAACACCAAGAGCAGCTTCACACAGAAAAAGGGCCGACACGTGATAAATCCATGGATTTTCGACTCCTGGAAGATGTGTATAATGGATAGTCCTCAACACGCAGTAAACGGACCATATTCCAAGGACATACATCTGTGTCAATGCTGTTACTGTCTGTACAGAAAAGGAAGCGATCTTTACATTGACGCCCTGAAGCCCTTGCTCTCTCAGCTTGTCATGGTCCATAAAAAAGTCGAGGACCTGTCCTACACGGGGTGAGATATATCTCGAGTAGGTGCTCGATATTATCCAAGCCCAAAGCAGGATCGGAATGAGAAATTTCACGTAAAGCAATAAAATACCCCCCAGGTAAAAGTGTATCGCAGAAACTCACGTTTCTATTGTAACAAAAGAATCATAACAACCCTTATTCTTTCTGGAAAAAATAACAATGACCGCCCTTTTCCCTGGGCGGTCATTCATTCTGTCTGAATAGAAAGTCCTGTCTAAATTCAATAGATACTAACTTCCCGAATATTGCCATCATTATCTCTGAAACAAGCTGTCAATCTGTCTTCTTCTCCCTGTTTGAGCTCAATGAAATGGGGACATTTTCCATGAATTCCGTATTCCCTGGCGTCACCCCTGGTACATGCATCAAGCTGCTCATCGCAGATAGGACAGTTAAAGGAAATACATCTGTCACCAACAGTTGATAGATCCACAGGAATTTCTTCTCCGAAATCATTAATGAATATCACAAGGTCCTCAGATTCATCAATCCTTTCAAAATGCTGGCATCCCTGGTGAACACTCCCTGCAGTGCTTCCCTGGCTGATTTTTCCACAGACAGGGCACTTTACTTTTATGTACTTTTTCATAACCGATCCCCCCACTTCTTTACGTATCTGAATACCTTCTTTTTCTTTAGTATATCACACTGATAGGCTAATGCAACGCAGGGGGGGAGGGATAGATCCCATCATCAGTTTTCTGTCAGGAAAGTTACTATGAGATCATCGAAAAGAAAAAGAAAGAGATCTCTCTACGATGCTGTTCAAAAATTCCGAAAATGTAATACCTGCAGCAGCTGCAGCCTTGGGAACCAGACTTGTAGCTGTCATTCCAGGAACTGTATTTACTTCAAGGACAAAGGGTACTCCTTCTCTGTCGAGCCTGATATCAACTCTTGCAAAGATCCGGCAACCAAGCGCATCAAAGGCCTTCAGGGAAACGTCATTTACCCTTTTTAGTATTTCCGGCTCAAGATCTGCGGGAGCTATATAGGAACTCTTTCCTGATGTGTATTTTGCCTCATAACTGTAAAAACCATCCAGGGGAACTATCTCTACTACTGGAAGAGTACTCGTAAAATTGCCATCACTGAAAACTGTAACGGTAAGTTCTCTTCCGGGGATGTATTTTTCAACAACTGCGTTGCTGTCATGTCTGAAGGCATCTTCAAGGGCCTTGCAGAAAGCTTTAAGATCAGTGATATCAACTATCGAAACACCTATAGTACTTCCTCCGGAGTTTGGCTTTACAACTACCATCGGGCTATCTGAATCGACCCATTCAGGAACGAAAGGAACGCTTCCCCCTTTTTCGGCAAGAAATGCAGGAGCTACAGGAACACCGGAGGCATCGAAAAGGATCTTGCTCCTCCATTTATCCATAGAATACGTACAAGCCGAAAAGGAAGATCCAGTGAAAGACTTTTTTGCTCCGGAGAGCACAGCCTGCAGTCTGCCGTCTTCTCCCCAGTCTCCGTGAAGGGCTATAAAAAAAATATCTGCACTGCATTCCGATATATTTTGTATAATCTCCTCCAGGCTTCCTACTGCCCAGGGTATAACACTATGCCCAGCCTCTTCGAGACCTTTACAGACCTCTCGTCCGCTTTTCAGGGAAACCTCCCGCTCTTCTCCGTCTCCACCGTAAAGAACTGCAACTCTCATAATAGAATATCCGCACCAATCTTTTTTGTTTTCCCCGAGAAAGGAACAGGGGAGTAAAAATTACAGTGGAAATTATACCACTCTGTCTGTTTTATAATCCCAGAATACCGGGCAGAAAAGTACAGAATACAGGAAAAGTTATGAGCATGAAAAGGACAGTAAGGGCCACACCTATAAAGGGCCATATAACCCGAAACACCTGGCCCAGTCCGACCTTGCCTACTGCTGCAACTATGTAATTGCATGCACCCATTGGTGGAGTTATAAGGGCAATGGTCACGTTCAGGGTCATTACTATACCAAAATGCAGGGGATCCAGACCCGCTTTTACTGCAAGGGGAGCAAAAATCGGAGTAAGGAGCGTGAGAGTTGATACTTCCTCCATGAACATACCCACAGGAAAGATGATAGCGCTCAGCACT
>CAZFJG010000080.1:0-2659 GCA_964519285.1 uncultured Synergistales bacterium
TACAGAAAGCAAAAGCAGTCTTGCAAGAAAAACTACATCCAAAGGGACACCCCCCCGCACTGTTGAAAATTAAGCTTAAATTATTCTTTCCGGAATAGTTTAAACTTCCCCTTTCCATTTTGCAATTTTAACTCAAAAAAAGGGAGACAGAACTGTATCCTGCCTCCCAAATTTTCGTTGCTGGCTTTCTGTAACCGGAATATTGTTATTTGGTCAGCACAACAGGCTTGATCAGATCCTTCGGTTTATCCTTCATGAGCATGAGTGCTTCTTCAATGTGTTCAAATCCCTCAAAAACATGAGTGACAAGTTTTGCAGGATCTATCCTTCCATACTCATAAAGGCTTACAAGTTTTTCCATTCTCAGTCTCCCACCTGGAGTAAGTCCGCCTCTTATTGTCTTGTGAGACATACCGGATCCCCATTCAAGACGCGGCAATGGCAGGGTCTCTCCCTCTCCAAAGTAGTTTATGTTACCAATATTACCACCAGGTTTAACCATTTTTACTGCAGAAACAAGAATGTCCGAATTACCTCCGGCAATGATCACAGCGTCAACACCCTGTCCTCCGGTGAGTTCGAGGATCTGGTCCTCTACAGGGGCCACTTTGTAATTGACAACATCAGTAGCTCCATATGCTTTAGCAACTTCCACACAGTTGGGACGTGTCCCCACGACTATCAGCCTGGAAGCTCCTCTAAGTCTTGCCCCAGTCACAGCCATTAATCCTACCGGCCCGATACCAAGTACAGCCACAGTATCGCCCAGACCGATCTCCGCGAGCTCTGCCCCATGCAGGCCTGTTGTAACCATGTCGGGAAACATCGCAGCAGCCTCGAGAGGAATATTTTCGGGCAGAATTGCGAGGTTCATGTCAGCGTCGTTAACGTGAAAATATTCTCCAAATACTCCATCTTTTATATTAGAAAATTTCCATCCAGCTAAAAGTCCACCGGAATGCTGGTGGAAGCCTCTCTGTATATCAAGTGTTTTCCAGTCCGGAGTTATCGCGGGTACGACGACCCTGTCTCCAGGCTTGAAATCCCTTACCTCACTACCAACTTCCACAACTTCTCCTACGGCCTCATGGCCGAGGATGATGTCGCTTTTCTCTCCGAGCGCTCCTTCAAATACAGTGTGGATATCCGAAGTACATGGAGCAACAGCAAGGGGACGTACAACGGCATCCCCCGGCCCGGCCTTGGGCTTATCCTTCTCTAACCATCCGACCTTTCCTATACCGAGCATCGCAAAACCTTTCATTACTCTCAACCTCCTTCTCAGATAAGCATAAATGTTTATCACGCTAACCTGTTACCATGTATGTTAACAAAACTAAACTTGTTAGTCAATTCACAAAATCCGATCTATGTGAGTAGTAAATATCTATCTTTTATTTTCAAGCTACTCCTTGAGTTTTTCCATTCTTTTCCTGTTTACTCCAAAGTCATAATATCCAGGCCAGGAAGCTGAGCGGAAACTTATAATTTCCTTATCTATATCATGGAATAGTTCAACATCATCAATAAATTTAAAAAATGCAGTCTTGCATTCCAGGCGAAGATATTATCAGTACTCTCCACCACTTGACATTTTTTAAGAGCCTCTGCTGAATCTCGAAATATTTAGTGCTTTGAGTCCTCAAGAGGAATGGAGTCCATGTAATTACCCTCACCATGATCTGTACATACGCAGTTAGAAGTTTCTCTGCAGGGTGCAGGAAGACCATCTTCAATACCAAAGAAATGATCCGTTGGTAGAGAATCAATATCAGGTCCTTTCAGGGAATATACCTTTCCTCCAAAAACCGCTATTAAGATAAAAAGATGTAACACAATTCCAATATTTCTAATAAACAAATTACACCCCCCCTTATAGATTTATTTATTTATAGAAAAGATATATTGCCATGATAAAATTATATCAATACCAAAGAGAGATCTTTTCCTGAAACATAATTTGAATCATAATTTAAAGTGTAAATAAAGACTTGCCTGTTTCAGGATAAAGCCAGAAATATTCTGTTAAATATAATTTCAGGAGGTGTTTTTAATGAACCTGACAGTTTTTTTTATAATTACTATTTTCTTCTATATGTCGGTTTTCTTCGTTATTGCAGTTATTCGGAAGGATAACTCACTTGCTGATATCGCCTGGGGAGGAGGATTTGTTCTTGTTGCTTTTCTTTCCTTTTTTCTTGCACATGGTTATGCTGAAGCAAGACAGGTTCTGGTAACCGGACTGGTTACACTTTGGGGGGCAAGACTGGCAATATATATATTTTTCAGGAACAAAGGAAGAGGAGAAGATTACAGGTACGCAAAATGGAGAAAGGAATGGGGAAGGTTTTTCCTCTTAAGAAGTTATTTCCAGGTTTTTATGCTTCAGGGTGCACTCTTGCTCCTCATCGCATTTTCTGCAATATATATTAATCTCCATCCTTCCAGAGGCCTGACAATATTCGATGGCTTTGGCCTTTTGATCTGGATCACAGGTTTTTTCTTCGAAACAACAGGAGATTTTCAGCTCTTTCAGTTCAAGAAAGATACTGAGAACCGAGGAAAGGTAATGAAATATGGACTCTGGAAATACACAAGACATCCAAACTACTTCGGAGAAGCCACAATGTGGTGGGGTATCTTTATCATGGCAATATCG
>CAZFJG010000080.1:2669-7537 GCA_964519285.1 uncultured Synergistales bacterium
TCCTATTGCAATAACCTTTCTTCTTCTAAAAGTGTCAGGAATACCTATGTTAGAAAAAAAACTGGCAGAAAGCCAGCCCGGTTATGCAAAATACCAGGAAACTACAAACGCTTTCTTCCCATGGTTTCCCAGGAAGGCATAAAGCTGATGAACACCTTAGAGATGGCAGAAAAAGGCCTTATGCCTGATTTTCTTATACGAAAAGAAATACGTAAACGACTGAATAACATACTCCGGGAAATTCCTTTAGAAAACTCAGAAAATTTCAAGATACGGAAGAAAAAATTCATCTCCGATCTTGAACAAAGTCCTGCAGCACTGAAACAGTCCAGACCCAATGATCAGCATTATGAGATCCCGGAGGATTTTTTCCGGATCTTCCTGGGCCCCTACATGAAATACAGCTGCTGTTACTGGCCTGAAAACACTCGAAACCTTGCAGCTGCAGAAATGAATATGCTTGAACTCGTAGCTTTCAGGGGGGATATAAGAAACGGCCATACTATTCTGGACCTGGGATGTGGATGGGGAGCCTTCTCTATCTGGGCAGCAGAGAAATTTCCACTCTCACAAGTTCATGCTTTGTCTAATTCCAGTTCTCAGGTATCATTTATCAACGAAATGGCACATAAATACGTTCTGCATAATCTCCATGCAAAAAAGGCAGACGTATCAACATTCGATACTTCTAAAAAATATGACAGAATAGTTTCGGTTGAAATGTTCGAACACATGAGAAACTGGAAGCTTCTTTTTAGAAAGATCTCCGAATGGTTAAAGTTTGATGGCAAATTCTTTCTGCATTTTTTCTGTCACAGGAATTGGCCCTATCTTTTTGGTGATTCATCTCCTTCGGACTGGATGGGATATTATTTTTTTACAGCTGGAATGATGCCAGGCTTTGACTTGCCACTTTTCTTTCAACAGGACCTTTACGTCAAGAATTCTTGGGAGGTAAATGGGAAGCATTATGTAAAGACCCTTGAATCATGGCTTAAAAAAATGGATGCCAATAACAATGAAATAAGGATGATCCTGCAAAGGATCTATAATAATGATCACAGGTCATGGATGGGTCGCTGGAGAATATTCCTTATGACATGCAGCGAACTATTCGGCATGAATAATGGCAGTGAATGGCTGGTTGCGCATTATCTTCTTCAAAAAAAACAAAAGGAGTCTTAAATGAAAGGACCGGGAATTAAAATAGCTTTTCTCGACGGCATAAGGCTACATAACGCAATAACAGCAGGAACAAGAGAACTTGAAAGAAGAAAAGAAGAACTGAATCAGATAAATGTTTTTCCTGTACCTGATGGCGACACAGGAGATAACATGGCTTCCACTCTCGGATATATAGCCGCTAAAACAAAGGTTTCCAAATCCCTCTCAATTACCTGTGAATCAATGGCAGAAGCAGCTCTTATGGGTTCGCGCGGTAATTCCGGACTCATAATGGCCCAGTATCTTTACGGTTTTTCTTTTGCAATCAGGGGTAAAAAAACTATCAATACTGTGGACTTTTCAGAAAGCCTGGTGAAGGCAATTCCCTTTGCCGAAGAAACTCTCATTACACCTGTTGAGGGAACTATTATTACAGTTCTGAGAGAATGGGCTGAAAAGATGTTCTTGCTGAGCGTGAAAATAAAGGATTTTGGGATTCTGCTACCAGAATCCCTTGTTACAGCTAAAGATTCTCTTTTAAGAACCCAGTTTCAACTTGATATACTTTCACAGCAGGGAGTAGTTGATGCAGGAGCCCAGGGATTAGTGGACTTCCTGCAGGGTATAGCAGATTTCATTGATAGTGGAGATCTAAGGGATCTTGGAACCATAAAACCTGTAACAGCAATTCAGCATCCGGATCATGGTCCTGTCGAAGAGATCCCAGAATTTAGATATTGCTCTGAAGCTATAGTTGAAGGCCCGGATCTCTCGAGAAATGAACTTAAAAATGAGCTTTCATCATGGGGAGATTCTGTAATAATCGGGGGACACGACAAAAAATTCAGGATCCATATCCATACAAATACTCCTGAAAAAGTATTCGAAAGAATTTCACAAAAAGCTACCCTGAACGAACAAAAAGCAGATGATATGTTAAGACAGGTTCAGGTCAAAAACAAAAGGGCATCATCAATTGCACTTGTCACAGATTCGGCCTGCGACATTCCGGAACACATCATGGACAAATACCAGATACACATGATCCCACTGAAGATAACCCTTGATAAAAGTACCTACCTCGACAAGATAACCATTAAACCCGACAGGATCTATCGTTTGATTGGCGAAAATAAAATATCAGTTATAACATCCCAGCCTGGACCTGTTGAATTTACCGAACTCTACAGATTTCTTTTAAATCACTATGACTCTGTAATATCTCTTCACCTCTCAAGTCAACTCAGCGGCACCTGGAATTCTGCCTTTAAGGCTGCTTCCTCTTTCAATGATAGAACTATTCACGTTATTGACAGTAAAAATTTATGCTCGGGACTTGGTCTTCTTGTTCTGAAAGCAGCGGAAGCAATTGCCTCTGGAAAGAACTGCGAAGAAACTTTAAAGATCATTGAGGAAAGCACTTCAAGAACAAAGATCTTTGTCAGTCTTGAAACACTTGAATACATGATCAGAGGAGGCAGAATAAGCCCACTTAAAGGCAAAATGGCAAAGCTTTTGAACCTTAAACCCCTCATCTCACTTGACCCTGAGGGAAAGGGAATTCATTACGGAAATGCTTGTGGAAAAAGAGGAAATCTCAAAAAGATCCTTAATACTTCCAGAAGTTTGCTATCAGAAAAAGGCATAGAAAAATATGCAGTGGTACATGCACATGCCCGGGAAGGCGCAGAAGACCTTGCAGAAAGGCTTAAAGAAATTATAAAACAGGACCCCGAATATATTATGGACATATCCACTGTCATAGGGATCAATTCAGGACCCGGTTCTATTGCTGTATCTATGATACTGCAGGAATGAAGATAAATTAGATCTTCCTGAAAAAATTCCTCCTATAGATAATTTTCTCAATAGCAAAAAGAGTAAAAAACTAAGTTTTTGTAATGATGATCTGTGAACATCACCATTAATCCTCAGATCTGCATTGTTAAACTTTGACCAGTTATGTGAAAATGTAACAAGACCAACCTGAAATGAATTAAAATCGCTTATTATAAAGGAGAAATTAATTACAAAAAATATGCAGACCTTTTTACCCTATGCGGACTTTTACCGATCGGCTACATGCCTGGACAACAAAAGACTGGGAAAACAGCGTGTAGAAGTATTGCAGATAATCAATACCCTTTTCAATCCGGAACCGAAAGGGTGGCGAAATCATCCGGCAGTACTTATGTGGAAGGAGAACATACCTGCCCTCTCCCTCTACGGCATCATCTGTGTCAACGTATGGCTCAGCAAAAGCTACAAGGATACATGCAGGGAAAAGATACTCCTCGCTCTGAACAGGAATCTTAGTGGAACCTGGACTGAGGAAACTCTCCGGGATATGTCAAGGGAAAGGGGATTTTATCCCTTCTGGTTCGGATGGGAAGAATTTCACAGCTCCCATCGGTCGAACCTCCTGAGGAAAAACTACGACTTTTACAAACAGTATGGATGGAAGGAAGACACTACAATACCCTACTACTGGCCCGTGCAATAAAAGCCGTGATCACAAAACAACTGCAAGTCTGTCAGTCAATAGAATCCCTTACTACACCCAGTCGCCTTTCAATAAGACCTTCAAGTTCGGTCCAGGACGGCACTCTCCTTGCAAGAAGCTTTCCGTCCATGATCCACACAACTTCAGTAGGTTTTATGTTGAACCTCACAAGGTCGAAAAACCAGATATAACATTTTGGATCACAGATATTGAGATCAAAGAAATCCCTGTATTTGTTCTTTATTCTGCCGAGCATATCCCCAACCAGCACACGGCTGTCCTTCATTGGAAAGGACTTCATCTCTTCCTCCCCAAAATTGAAGTTGCTTCAGCAGACAGACCCAATGGGCTTTTCGATATAAACCTTGATCTTATGTTTTCTTTTCATGGTCTCCTCCCTACAAGGCATTTCTTTCAGAAATATTAAAAAAACTAAGGACTCACCCATTCAAAGTCAAGTCAAAGAAACCTTCAGGCTCAATGGCCTTTAGCCTTATACAATTATTCCTGTTTCAGTAGTTGATTGTGTTATCCAGCCTTTTATGCGTTATGAAGTTGCATTGCTACTGGTTTATCCCTTTTGTGCTATAATACAACACAGTTAAATAAACTCAGGTTAAAGGAAGTGTTCGCAATGTTTAACAGAAAGACATGGTTTATTGCATTTGCAGCAATCTTAATATTCAGTTTCGCATCTTTTGCTGCTGTCGAAGGCGATCTAGCAGGGAAATATCAGGGGGTATTTACGGGAGCAGGAAATTACGGCGTATTTCATATCACAGTTAATCCAGACGGATCAATCAACGGTACCGGTCAATCTCAGATATATTCACGTGACCTTGTTTTCCAGGGCAGAGTAAGTTCTGATGGCACGACCGAATTTTACACCGTTGAAGGAGCAGATATTCCAATGTACTTCAATGGCAGGATCGATTTTATGAAGAGGCTTCTGGGCAGATGGGAATACCAGGACAACAGTTCCTGGGGATCATTCAACGGGTTGATCCAGTAGAACTTTGATCTTTAAACTGAGAGAAATCTTTGTGAAATAAAGCAAATCAGCTTTTGAATAATTGAAAATCTGGTTCATTTTTGACAGCTTGAACAGAAAAAAATCAGACCCGGATCATCTGTAAGCAAATATATATGATCCGGGTTATTATTTTAGGCGTTTCCCAAAGTTAAATATAATTTTGGTAAA
>CAZFJG010000081.1:0-7458 GCA_964519285.1 uncultured Synergistales bacterium
TATCGGCAAATCCTTCCCTGTAGGCGAGCATTCGAAGGAATTCAAGGCTTTCCTTCTGATTTCCAAACTTGAGGTTCAGGCCGCCGGTATCTTTAAGGATGCCCTTTTCGACAAGCTCCATTACCATGGATGTGACAAGACCAGCCGAAATGGTATCAAGACCGAGTCTGTCACAAAGGCGATCCGCTGCTATCAAAAATTCGGGGTCATTGATGCCTTCTGAGGATCCCAGGGAGTATATGGTCTCATATTCTGGCCCCTCGGACGATAAACCTGCGTACCGGCCTTTTCTGTTCATTCGCACCCAGCTGCATCCTATGGGACAACCGTAACAGGGATTCTGCCTGACGTTGTATTTCTCGAGGGCCTGGCTTCCTCCTTTTTCGGCCCAGCCGGTGTCGGCACTTTTCTGCCAGTTATTTTCAGGAAAGACTCCAAGCTCAATGGTGGACTCCACCGTTGCAGTTGTTCCATACCGTGAAAGACCTCCATAGGTGGCCTCGTCCTTTTTAAAAAGATGCATCATCTCAATAACCATTGCCCTCAAGGCACTTTGGTCAGCCACGGGTACTGCACAGGTACCCCTTACAGCTATGGCTTTCAGGTTTTTACTTCCCATAACTGCTCCTACACCTTTTCTTCCTGCAGCCCTTGCCTCGTTCATTATGCAGGAGATACAACTGAGATTCTCACCTGCAGGGCCTATGCAGGATATGCGAAAGTTCTGGTCCTTAAGCTCCTCTTTCAGATACATCTGGGTATCCTGGCTGTCCAGCCCCCAGATCCTCTCAGCGCTTCTGATCCGAACCCTGCCGTTGTTTATGGAAATATAGACAGGACTGTCAGCCTTACCCTCTATTACTATGACATCGTAACCTGCCTTTTTCATCTCCACGGGGAAAAAACCTCCCGAAAGAGAACTTGCAAGACCACCTGTCAGTGGGGATCTGGTCCCAATATTGAGTCTGCTTGAGCAGGGTACACTGGTTCCGGTCAAGGGCCCCACAGCATAGACAAGTTTGTTTCCCGGTCCAAGAGGATCCCTTCCCGGTTCAAGTTCATCATAAAGGATCCTGGCCGCCAGAAGGGCCCCCCCAACGTAATCTTTAAGGATCCCGGGATCGATATCCTCTACTGAACTGTTTCTGTCCGTCAAATCTATTCGTAGAAGTTTTCCAAAAAAACCTCCCTTAAATGACATGCATACACCTCCAGAATAACAAAAGAGTTCATTAACCAGGACCTTATGATATCACGGGCCTATTAACTTTTTCTGCTTGAATAAAAGAGGGAGAGGATCTCGAGAAAGGCCACAAAAAGGAACATCAAAGGAACAGAATTTGACACGGCGTTTGTGGAAAAACCCCACAGCAGGGATCCTCCAAACATTGCCAGACCTGTAATTCCCATGATCAGGGACGCTGTCACAGCAGAGACCAGGTGGAGTAACCTTTTTTTAAAATATATACCCCATCCTGAAAGGAAAAAACAGAACGCTGTAAAAGCGGCAAGCCTTGATCCCCAGTCAAGCCTCGGTGAAAAGACCGATGCAGACAGCATAAAACAACCGCAAACTATATTAAAGTAGAGGAAAAAATCTTTTCCTCTCTTAAATAGTCTCATATCCCTGCTCATCTTTCAGTTTTTGAATCTCACAGTTGTTTTTTCTATGTTTCTTTTTCCTGTACATCCTGCTGTCAGCAATTTCCATTAACTCCATGAAACTTGAGGAATCCAGAGGATATTCACCTATTCCATAATCCGCATCAAGCCTGCATCCACCTAAAGGAAGCTCTACCTTGCGGATTTCACTGCAGATCCTCTCAAGGATAGAGTAGGCTTGGTTGATTTCTGTCCTGGGAAGAAAGAGTATAAATTCATCTCCTCCGTACCTTGCGGCATCATCATTGATCCTTATGTTTTTCTTTATTATTGAAGCTGTCTTTGTCAGGATCTTATCTCCCGTAGAATGACCGAAGTTGTCGTTAATATCCTTGAAATTTCCAAGATCTATTATGGCAAGACAGGCCTTTGATCCGTCAATTCTGATTTCTCCCTGGATCTTTTCCATCTTCTCCATGAAAAATCTCCTGTTCCATAAAGACGTCAAAGGGTCCACAAGAGCCTGTTTTCTTCTTTTTTCATAACTTTTAGCAAATAGAAGGCTTGCGAGAAATACTCCTAATGATACAAAAACAAAAAGAATAATGTTGGAGATCATAATGGGTTTAAGCCTTTGTGATATGTAGAGATTCGGAACAAACGTAAGCAGTTTCCAGGGAGGACTGCCCCTTCCTCTGATAAATTGTTTACCCTTCAGGGAACTCTCCTGCCCTATTCTTTCAAGAAGGGGATAGACATAAACAAAAGTGTAAAGCCCCTCCTCACCGTAAAATTGGCCTTCCGGGGATTTCGTGAGCATTTCCAGGGCTCTTGGATCTTTATTCTTTAATTTGAGGAATTTCTCTCTATCCATTGTCTGTCCTTTGTGCATAAATCCCGGAAAATCTCCTAACCAGTTTCCCCCTGAATCCAGAAGAACCAAATTGCTTCCTGGAAAGGAAGGATTTTTCCCTATCCGCGCAAAAAGACCGCTGCCAGAGTACTCCAGAACAACGATACCTATTGTCTCTTCAGGAGTTGGAGCAACAGGGGTATAAAATTTCAGGATGTCCTGCTGCGACTCTGAATTGTTTCTTTTTTCATTATCTGTACCTGGAGGAACGATAAGGATCTCTCCTTTTCTCAGGGATCTCAGTTCCTCGGGAAAAACCTCTGTATCAATCCTTGAAACTGTCAATTCAAATTTGGGATTCTCCTTGCTGTAGTTAACTATCAAACCCGGTCTATTGTCAAAGGGGATGACCATTATTCTGTCATATATCCGCTGAGCCTGTCCGAAATCAGCGATCATTTCGGGAAACCTGTAGATCTGGGGATCACCATAGAGAAAGGCTGCTGATGAATCAAGATCAGCTATGAAAAAAAGGTCCATCAAAATTCCATACAGAGAATGGTTGATCGCCTGCTCTTCCTTGAGAAGATACTGGCTCTGCATATTCTCAAGCATGTAAAGCTCCTGTTCTTTCTGTGCTGAAAACTTGAGGAAAATAAGGGCCGCAACCAGAATACAAAGCGGCAAAAAAAGGAGAAGCGCATTTTTTATTATGAAAAATGATGTTGATGTGTTGTTCCTGGATAGTGACACCGGATCCTTAACCTCCCCTGTAGTTTTCCATAACCTAAAGTACGAAAATAATAGCTCTTATCCAGAAACCAATTCTAAAGGATAAAACAGAATAAAAAAGGGACTATTACTGCATTCGGTCCGGGACTTTTGGACCATTTAACTGGTTCAAAAGGGAAATTCCAGCTAATTACCCCGGGCTGAATGCCATAACTACATGAGCACGAATCTCATGAAAAGGGGCAGCATGGTGATAACACTTACAAGCCTTACGGTGTGGAGGATACTCACCGCAAGGGGATCGGCATTTACCTCATCTGCTATCATTGTCATCTGTGTTAATCCTCCTGGAGCAGAAGCAAGCAGACAGGTGCTGAAATTCCAGCTGGTCATGCGATAAAGGACAAGACTCAACAGTACTCCCGAAAGGATCATTACTACTGCCAGTATCAGAACTGGATAGACCATGGTTGAAAGCATTATCACGGTCTCCAGCGTTATCTCCTGCGCAATAGCAAGTCCAACGCCAATACGCGCAAAGATACGAAGATATGGATTAACTTCTGGAAATCCACCCCGCAGAACGTTAAAAAATCCGACGCTGAACATGGATCCCAGAATATCTCCGGCCGGAATACCGGTTATCCGTCCTGCAAATCCTCCTGCCAGGGCAGACAGGGCAAGCCTCAAAGCTCCTCTGTAACCCGGATCGGCTGTTTCGATCTCACCCGGTTCAACAGGATCTTTTACAGGGATCTCATGAGCAGGGATTACTTTTTCCCCCTTGCTGACAAAACGTACGATAATCGGCATGAATAAAAGAAACAACACTATGCGGAAAAGGTGAAGAAAGGTTATGGTAACCTGGTCAGCCCCAAAGGAAAAGCCCATAAGGGCCATTTCTGTAACTCCACCTGTGCAGGATCCAAGAAGTGATGTCTCCAGTGAAAGATGGGTCCACCAGAACAGAAGATATCCGGAAACTATTGAAAGGACAAGCATCCAGACAGAAACAAGCAGGGCAGGGAAAAGTATCTTTCTGATCTGCCTGAAGACCTGCCTGTCAACTTTGAGCCCGATAAAGCTTCCGATGACAAGTTTGCAGACAAAGGTGACCTCATTGGTTGGAAAGGCAAGCTGCCATCCTGCAACTCCAATAATTGCCCCTGCAAAAAGGGCACCCAGAAGGTCCGGCGCAGGAAGACGCAGGAAGGCCAAAACCTTCCACCCGACGACTCCAGCCAGAAAAAGAAACACGGTTCCAGTAAAGATCTCAATGAACATGTGTAATACCTTTCATTCTGCTATCTATTGCTGCAAAGAAAATCCATAAAAACCAGGTCCATAGAGATATGGACCTGGCAGAATGTCATTGAAATATGAAGCTGTAAAATAAGACCTTAAAGATAGGCTGTTACATAAAGATCAGAAGCTGTCCTCATGTATCTTTGTCCAGTCAAGACCCTCTTTGCGAACCCCTTCCTTCTCCTCTCCGGGATAACCGACGGCAAGGAGAGCTTCAACGACATAGTTTTCGGGTATGTTCAGTATTTTCTTAACGTTATCCGAAGCCTCATCCGGATGGGACTCTCCTCTTTTACGAATCTGGATCCAGCAGCTTCCAAGACCAAGGGAATGGGATGTTATATGAGCAATTGCGATGGCAATAGAACAGTCCTCGATCCAGATATCAGTTTTCTGGGGATCAGCAATTACCGCGATACAGAGCTTTGCCCCCTCAAGAAAGGCAGATCCAGATGGTTTGCATCCGGATAGTTTTCCGATAAGGTCAGTATCAGCAACAAAAACAAACTCCCAGGGCTTAAGACCTCTTCCTGAAAAAGACCTGAGAAGGGCTTCTTTCAGTACATCAATTTTCCAGGATTCGATGGCTGCATCAGTATATTTTCTTATACTCCTTCTGGTTCTGAGAAGTTCAAGCATATGACTACCCCCGATCTGTTATTTGTCTCTCTTCTCTGTGGTAAAGGCCTTTGTGATCTCATTTTTAAGCATTACAGTACCTGCAAGCCTCTTCCCTGCACTTCTTGCTTCTTCAAGTACAGAGGGATCATGAGCAACTTTACCTGCCTCGAAAAAATTGACCGCCTTGACCTCATCAACGATCCTGTATCCAAGTGATTCCAAGGGTTTTGTCATTGCAGGAACAGTAAATCCCATATCTTCGGCAGAGTGCTGCTCGCATACCGCTATAACTGATGCATAGCGCATTCCCACTGCTTCAAGCAGACTTACCCACCTCGATCTGTCCCGTTTATCAAAGGACTCAAGACAGTAGCATCTTTCGAGAAAGGCCTTGGTAAGAGCTGTAATGTTGTAGAAATAGGTGGGAGAACCGAGAATTATTCCATCTGCCTCAATAATTTTTGGATAGATCTTTCTCATATCATCCTGAATGGTACAGGTAAAGGTATCCTGGCAACCCTCACAGCCCAGACATCCTCCAAAAGAATAATCCGCAAGATGAAGCATCTCGGTATCAGTTCCGGTATTGAGAGCTCCCCTTAGGGCTTCCTCAAGCAGTCTTGCTGTATTGCCTTTTTTTCTCGGACTACCGTTTATAGCGATTATCTTCATTTTAAACATCCTCTTAAAAAAAGTTAAATGCCCTGGTTTTTTAAATCCCTGAAGCTATCTTGTCTGTCCATTACCCCTTGCTATGTATTTTACTGACGTAAGCTGCTCAAGTCCCATTGGGCCTCTGGCGTGAAGTTTCTGTGTACTTATCCCCATCTCTGCTCCAAAACCGAACTCTCCACCATCTGTGAACCTGGTAGAGGCATTTACATAAACTGCTGCGGCATCCACATTACGGAGAAAATACTGGGAGCTCTCGTAGCTGTCAGTCAGTATGCTTTCGCTATGACCTGTTCCGTAGCGGTTTATATGATCAACAGCTTCGGTCAGGGAGTTCACGACCTTGATGGAAACTATCATATCAAGATATTCTGTCTTCCAGTCCTCATCCTTTGCAGGAATAACTGAGGACACTTCTTTTATGACCCTTTCGTCTCCTCTGACTTCCACTCCCTCGGATGCGAGGTCTGCCACAAGACCCGGAAGAATAGAGCCTGTTACATCAGAATGTACAAGAATGGTTTCCGCTGCATTACATGTAGAAGGTCTCGAGATCTTTGCATTGACCGCAACCCGTCTTGCCATAACAGGTTCCGCCGAACTGTCTATATAGACATGGCAGACTCCCATTCCTGTCATTATTACAGGTACTGTGGCATTTTCCTGAATAGCCTTTTTCAATCCCTTGCCACCACGGGGTATAAGAACATCAAGGTAATCGTTCATCTTCATGAGAATTGATGTTGATTCCCGGCTTGTGTCATCAATAAGCTGAATGGCTCCGTCGGGAAGACCCTCTCCTCTGCCTCCCCTCTTCATTATAGAAGCTATAGTTCTGTTCGAGTTTATAGCTTCTTTGCCTCCCTTGAGAATGACCGCGTTACCAGACTTGAGACATAATCCCGCGGCATCTGCCGTTACATTGGGGCGGGATTCATAAATGATTCCTATTACACCCAGGGGGACCCTCACTTTCTGTATTTCCACGCCATTGTCATTCTTACAGGAACCAAGATGCTGCCATACCGGATCATCAAGAGAAGCTATCTTCTCAAGACCTGCCGCCATTCCCTCGATCCTGTCAGGGTCAAGGGTAAGTCTCTCCAGCAGGGGCTCGGAAAGGCCGTTTTTTCTTCCCTCCTCAAGATCCATTTTGTTCGCCTGTAATATTTCACATGATTCTGTCCTTATGGCCGAAGCCATTTTCAGCAAAATCCTGTTCTTCTCGCTGGAATTCATGGATGACAGTTCCTTTGATGCCTGTACTGCCTTTTCTCCCTGGCTGCAAATCGTCTCTTTAAGCATATTTACACACTCCCCTGTTAATCTTTATCCTATAACATGATAAGGTTATCCCTGTGAATAACCTCGTCATAATCCTTCTGTTCAAGGAGCTTTTCTATCTCGGAGGATTTTTTCCCCGCTATCTTTTCGATCTCCTCCGAGGAATAGTTTACTATACCTTTTGCAATACTCTTTCCTTCCGACGTGCAGACAGTTACGACAGCTCCCCTGTCAAAATCTCCTTTTACACTGGCTATTCCTGAAGGTAAAAGGCTCTTGCCTTTTTTTAACAGGGCTTTAGATGCCCCGTCATCGACAAAAAGGGTTCCCTGTGAAATGGTGCCAAAACCGATCCATCTCTTACGGGCCTGACAGGTATCCACTTTTGG
>CAZFJG010000082.1:0-7200 GCA_964519285.1 uncultured Synergistales bacterium
TTCAATCTCTTGAAATCAGAAACTGTAACCATAAATCTTTATCACATGACACCGGTGAAGCAGCCTGTCCAGAATCGTAAGTACAAGAACTTCATCTCCTGACAAAACATATCAGGCCATTCTCGGATACCATTTTTCGAGGTAATGATGGTACTGATTTTTTCACATCCGTAATTTATTACCCGAAACAGCAGATGAGCATCTTTCCTAAGCCTTTCAAACAGTTCATCCGTGATTATAAAAAGCATTACAAAACTGTTCTGGATAGCTTAGAATCCAATGACAGAGGCCAGGCGTAAATTGCCAACTCCAGGAGATCCCAAAAAAAGAATAAGGTGTTCAGCTGCCTGACAAAGGGGATACTTTCCCTCTACCCTCCCCCGTTATAGATGGCATAAAAAGGAATGGTTTAATTTTGTGTCATACAGTATTTCATCCCCTCATTATAACCAGTCTCTTTTCACCATGGGGATGAAAGATTCACTGGTTAGTAATAGGGGTTAAATTATCATTGGTTAATAACAAATTCTTGGGGAAATATTTGACAGTTATAAGATATCAAGGTATCCTGTCTTGTATCCAAGATAACATCCTAACACATATTCTAACAAGTATTCCAGAAGTGTTTTCTTTAATTAAAATTATGGAGGTATTTATGGAAAACGTCTTGAATTTAGAAGAAAAAAACAGTAACAATCAAATTGCCTTCAATGTTCATCATATGTTCAATGCCGGTTTTTCTGGAAGTGATCAAAAGGATGTTCAAAAACATGTTTCTGAATTAGCAAAACTGGGAATCCCTGCTCCCAACACTATACCTATGCTTTTTCCTGTCTCGAACAACCTTGCTACTACATCTCAAAATATACAGGTCCAACATTCACACACATCAGGTGAGATAGAATATGTCCTTCTATGGGGAAAAGATGATATTTATATAACGGTTGGAAGCGACCATACAGACAGATTAGCTGAAAAGTATGGCATCCCACTCTCAAAACAAGTTTATCCCAATATATTAGCATCCTCTGTCTGGCCCTTTTCTGACATTAAAGATCATTTTGATCAAATTGAAATATTGAGCTGGGTAAACCAGGGCAATTCTATGGTCATTTATCAAAAGGGTAAACTTGGAGATCTTATGAGCCCGGAGAAATGGGTTGAACATTTTAATAAAATGAATGCTAACAATACCGGAAACGTCTTTTTTTCAGGAACAATTGACACAAAGGAAGGTACCTTGGTTTTTGGAGACAGATATATTCTGGAACTTAATGATCCAGTACTTAACCGTTCGATAAAACACGAATATTCAGTTGAGGTTTTACAAACCCCAATACTATAGGAAAAACAAGTTTAATAAGGTGAGATGAAAAAAATGGAAAATTATGAAAACAAAACAGAGCTTGCTTATAAGAAGATTAAAAAAATGATACATGATGAGACTTTGACAAGTTATCAGCCTATCTCTGAAAACAGGCTTGCCAATGATCTCCAAATGAGCAGGACACCCATTCGATCTGCCCTGAAACTTCTGGAAAAAGAAGGATTTATTAAAGTTGTTCCTAAATATGGAGTTTTTTTGAAAGATCTTTCAGATGAAGAAGCAAACCAGCTGTATGACATAAGAAAAGCTCTCGAAAGGTTCGTAATCCGTCAAATAATTAACACAATTAGTACTGAAGATATTCAGAAACTTAAAAAAATGATCGATGTCCAGAAAGAAGCATATGAAAGAAAGGACCCAAATGGTTTTATGAGTTCAGATCAGGACTTTCATGAATACTTTTTCAGAATATATGACAATCCCAAAATGCTTGAACTGGTAAAACAACTTCAAGATCGTTTCCTTCTAATCGGTCTCAGGGCATGCAAATATGAAAATCGAATGGGACCTTCAATTCAGGAACATACACAACTTCTGGAAGCTTTAGAAAAAAAGAACCTCGAAGAAGCCCTTAATCAGGTTACAAGAAATATAAAATTGCGATAAAGGAAAATACTATATTAGTTTCGATTCTTTTTATGAACTTTCATTTTAGTTCATTAATAACAATAAAGTTTTACATTTTGAAAGGAGGTTTGTTTTGTGCGAATAGGTTTGGGGCAAATAAGCGTAGAAGCCGGTGATATTGAAAAGAACAAGGAGAAGCTTAATTCCTTGTTTGAAAAATATTATGTTGCTTCAAAAGAACCCACCGCAATCGTTATTCCAGAATTGTGGAATACCGGATATGCACTTGAAAAAAGCAAAGACTTAGCTTCAGAAGAGGGACGTGAATATGCATATTTCCTTGGAGAACTCGCCAGAAAATATCATGTATGGTTCACGGGAGGCTCAGTACTTGCATCAAAAGGTGAAAATATCACTAACAGGTCACTAATAATAAATCCTGGAGGAGAATTGGTTACCTATTATGACAAGGTCCACTTATTTCGCTTGATGAATGAACATTTGCATCTTTCGTCAGGGAAAGAAATATGTCTTTATCAATTAGAAGATGTGAAATGCGGAACTGCAACCTGTTATGATATCCGTTTTTGTGAATGGATTAACAGGTATGCATTAAATGGAGCCTCTATCTTATTTTTAAGTGCAGAATGGCCTACCGCAAGGTTACTACACTGGCAAACACTTTTAAGAGCAAGAGCTATTGAAAATCAGATGTTCGTTGCAGCAGTTAATACATGTGGAGAGTCGAATGGAACCTTATTCCCTGGTTCCTCCATGGTTATCGATCCATTAGGAGAGATCTTGCTGAGCGTTGAAGACGAGGAAAGATTAGATTTTGTGTCTATTGATCTTGGCCTGGTTCAGAAGACAAGAGAAACAATACCAGTCTTTTCTGACAGAGTACCTGACATATACGAAAAGTATTCACCGAAATAGGAACGAAAGAGAAAAGAAATGGACTTCTATGAGGAGGGTTTTTAACATGGAAGGCTGGAAAGTATTTATGACAGATTGTTTTTGGCCTGATATTGAAGTTGAAAAAAATATTCTTAAGGAAATAGGAGCTGAATTAGCTCTTTCAAGTACCAATGATTTTACTGATGTAGAAACAGTAAAAAAAGAAGGTAAAGACTGTGATGCATTGATGGTTCTTTTTACACCAATGAACAAAGAAGTTCTCTCCGCTTTCCCAAATTGCAAACTCTTAGTACGTATGGGAATTGGATATGATTCTGTAGACATGGAGTACGCAACAGAAAAAGGAATAATGGTTGCTAATGTTCCCGACTATTGCCAGGAAGAAGTAGCTGATCATACTATTACTCTTTTTCTGACGGGAATAAGAAAAATCATTATGTTACATGAAGAAGTTAAACAGGGTGGATGGGACATGAGAATAGCTGACCCCATACCAAGACTCCAGGGGAAGGTCTACGGTGTTTGGGGCTGTGGTGGAATAGGACAGAAAGTAGCGAAACGGGCACAATCATTCGGAATGAAAGTTTTTGGATACGATCCCTATTGCCCTGAAGAAAAGTTAGAAGGTACAGGTATTAAAAAAATTGACAACCTTGACGATTTCCTTTCTATGGTTGACTTTGTCTCACTTCACATTCCACATACCCCTGAAACAGAAAAGATTGTAAACATGGAAAACCTTAAGAAAATGAAGACCTCAGCATATTTAATTAATACCTCACGGGGAACATTGGTAAACGAAGAAGATCTCTACACCGCATTAGAAAAAGGAGTTATCGCAGGAGCAGCCCTGGATGTATTAGATCCTGATCCCCCTGTTGAAAAAGTAAAATTGGCCTCTTTGGAAAATGTTCTAATAACCCCCCACGCAGCATGGAATTCTGAGGACGCTATTCCGGAGCTGAGAAGAAAAGCTGCAGAAGAAGTTGTTCGCACTTACAGAGATGGAAAACCCAAGGCATTGATCAATAAAAAAGTCATGGAATAATCACTAAGCCAACAACCAGCTCATCAGTAATCTGCAAGAGAATTATTAGAAGCTTTTAGATAAGCATCAATGAAGCAAAAGACATAATTTTAGAGGAGGGTAATTGAGATGTCAGCAATAACGAGAATGAAAAAAGGAATTTTGATAGGAATTGCTGTAGTTTTTTGTTTAGGGTTTGTTTTCAACGTTCCAGGCTACGCAGCAGATAAGCCTTTGGTCCTAAGGATAGGACATGTTGTTACCGAAAAGGGAGTAGAACATTTAGCATCGGTAAAATTGGCCGAAATACTTGAGGAAAAATCTAATGGCTCTATAAAACTGGAGATTTATCCAAACGCACAGCTTGGAGGCAACAGAGAAATGCTTGAATCTCTCCAGGCAGGAGTCATGGATTTTGCGCTTCCTGCACTGCCAGCTCTTGGGGGATTTACCAAAGGTACAAGGGTATTCGACCTTCCGTACTTATTTGAGAATGATGAAGAAGCAGAAAAGATTCTTGATGGTCCGGTAGGTAAAAAAGTTGCAGCATCAGTTGAACCAGCAGGCTTGAAAATAATGGCATGGTGGTCACAGGGCTGGAGGAACCTGACCACAAATGATACATCAGTAAAGGTACCAGAGGATGTCAAAGGTCTGAAGATCCGTGTAATGGAAAATCCTTTACATATCGCTCACTGGAACATGCTGGGCGCAAGTGCAATACCCATGGCTTTTTCTGAAGTCTTGACAAGTTTACAGCAGGGAGTTCTTGATGCCCAGGAGAATCCTTATCAGAATATTAAACAGTCAGGATTTGATGAGGTCCAGGATTATATAATCGAGACAAGACATATTTATGGTCCCCTTCCTGTTGTTATGTCCAAGATGACCTGGAACAGATTGAATGATGACCAGAAAGTAATAATCCTTTCTGCCATGCAGGAATCAATTCCAGAAGCCAGACAGATATGCAGGGATATAAATGATGGTATTAAGGAAGATATCCTTGCCAGTGGCGGAACCACAATAATAGAACTTAGTGAAAGTGAACGTTATGCATTTAAAGAAAAAGTTCTTCCATTGTATGAAGAATATGCACCTGAATTCAATGGACTACTGGAAGAAATCTATGCTGAACTTGGTAAAGAGATAGACTGGAAGTAATAAATCTCTTCTGATTATTTTTACTTAACATCTACTCTATATAAACAGTGCGTGCCGGTTTTAAATAGCCGGTACGCACTAAATAAATGAAGGGTAGGACAGATAATGAAAAAAATATCTTACATTTTAAACCATCTTGAAGAATATATTTTAGCCTTTTTAATGACAATAATGGTTACCGTTCTTGCAGTTCAGGTTTTTTCCAGATATGTTTTATCTTTCAGTTTCTCATGGGCCGAACAGTTCGCAAGGATCTGCTTTGTCTGGTTAACCATGGTAGGAATCAGCCTGGCCGCAAGAGAAAAAATGCACCTGAAGATTGAATTACTCCAAAACATATTGCCTCCCAAATGGATTAGTAAGGTTAACTTTTTTTCAAGTATTTACACTGCTGTTTTCAGTCTTTTCCTTGGATACCTGATTATTAAAATAGTCTACATGCAATTTGCATTATCTCAGACCTTCGCATCTATAACCTGGCTACCAGTTTGGGTAATGTATGCTGCTGGGATATTCGGCATGTTCGGTCTGGCAATCAGGACTTTCCAGGTAAGCATATTCCCGCTTATTTCACAAAAAAGGAGCATTAAACAATGATTTGGATACTTGTAGGGTCATTATTTTTCTGTATGCTATTATCCATTCCAATTGCATTGGCTCTGGCTAGTTCATGTGCACTGGTTTTTATGATTACGTATGGCGGGACGCAAATGATGCACTTACTTGCCCAGGCAATGATTACTACTTCAGATTCTTTTCCTTTGATGGCTATCCCCTTTTTCATGCTTGTCGGAACATTAATGTCTCGATCTGGTTTAGCTAAAGAAATAATCGGCGTTGGAGATGCCTTTACGGGAGAAATAGCTGGTGGTCTTGGTGCCTCAACTGTAGTAGCTTGCATGATTTTTGCTGCCATATCTGGATCAGGACCAGCTGTTGTTGCAGCGCTGGGTGTCATTCTTGTACCAGCAATGGAAGAACGTAAATATGATACAGCTTATGCAGGATCTCTTGTCGCTGCTGGCGCTACCATTGGGCCAGTTATCCCTCCCAGCATACCCATGATAGTATATGGAGTTGTAGGAGGAACTTCTGTAGTAGCCATGTTTGCAGGAGGAATATTACCCGGAATCTTAATGGGAACATGTCTTGTAACAGTTAATTATTTTGTCAGCAAAAAACGAGGATATCTCGGTAAAAAACGAGGAGGCGGATTTTCCTGGATCTGCAAAGTCTGCTGGCAAGCAAAATGGGCTCTTGCTCTACCTATATTGATACTGGGAGGAATCTACGGAGGAGTTTTCACACCCACAGAAGCAGCAGTAATTGGAAGTGTTTATGCTTTAGTAGTTGGAACATTCATTTATAAGCAATTGACTATTAAAAAAATCAGTGCTGCTATGGTAGAAGCGGCCTTGCTTTCTTCTTTATCAATGTTCGTTCTTGGAGGGGCTTCAACTTTTGGTCGATTACTTACTATGGAAAGAATACCGCAACAACTGGCTGAAGCCATGCTAAGCCTGACACAATCACCGGTTTTGATAATGGCACTGATCATAGGATTTTTATTTATTTCCGGAATGTTCATCGATACTATTTCTAATATAGTTCTCTTTACTCCTCTCTTTCTTCCAATTGTTGAGAAAGTCGGTTACCATCCGGTATTCTTCGGTGTCATTATGACAATAATTTTATGTATTGGTATGGTTACACCGCCAGTTGGCGTAAACCTTTATGTGGCTCAAGGTGTCTGTAGAGCTCCCTTCGCAAACATGATAAGGGAAGTTTTACCACTTATTCTCGCACTAATGGCTGGAGTTGTGTTGATACTGATATTCCCGGGAATAGTAATGTTCATACCAAAAGTTCTGGGATTAGTACATTGATTTAACATCATCAAAATTAACTATTTAAAAAGAACTAAAAACGGAGGTAGGATTTACCTTCAATATACCACCTCCGTTTATTTATATATTCCAGAATGACTTTAAGAGAATGAACATTAAAAATGAAATATATGTTAATACTTGAGCTTCAAAGTTACAGGATTTTTCGTGTCCCCTGTTAAAATGTACAATTTATGAGTGTCTTTCCCTGCATTCTGCCAGGACCTTGCGAATAGCACTGGCAGAGATAT
>CAZFJG010000083.1:0-7089 GCA_964519285.1 uncultured Synergistales bacterium
CAGCAGTAGTAGCTACAGGAAGAAGCGACTTCCCGAACCAGATAAACAACTGTCTCGGATTCCCCGGAATATTTAGGGGAGCACTGGACGTAAGGGCCAGCGAGATCAACGAGGAGATGAAACTTGCGGCATCGGAGGCCCTGGCTTCTCTCATATCAGAGGAAGAGCTTTCTTCTGAAAATATAATCCCTGAAGCCCTGGATCCAAGGGTCGTACCTGCCGTTGCGAAGGCTGTCGCCGAGGCTGCAGGAAAAACAGGTATAGCAAGAATTTAGGTATAGATCGTAAGGGGTGACTTAAGTTGAATAAAAATTACAGGATAGAGAAGGATTCTCTTGGGGAAGTCCAGGTCCCTTCAGATAAGTTGTGGGGGGCACAGACTCAGAGAAGCCTGAAGAACTTTGAAATTGGGATAGAAAAAATGCCTTCTGAGATCATTAAAGCGTTTGCTGTTCTCAAGAAAGCTGCTGCAAAGGCAAATAATTCACTTGATCTATTAGATGGCGAAAGGGCTGAAGCCATCTGTAAGGCTGCAGATGAAGTATTTGATGGAAAACTTGATGATAATTTTCCCTTAGTGGTATGGCAGACTGGTAGTGGTACACAGTCTAACATGAACATGAATGAAGTACTTGCGAGAAGAGCTTCGGAACTGATCAAAGGGGATCTGAAGATCCATCCCAATGACCATGTCAACAGATCTCAAAGTTCTAATGATACATTCCCAACAGCTATGCACCTGGCAACAGTGATCGCCATTGAAGATCAATTATTACCTTCACTTGAAGGTCTTTTGGAAGCACTTGAGGACAAGTCCCGGAAATTTCAAGACATTATCAAGACAGGAAGGACACATCTGCAGGATGCTACCCCTCTCACTCTTGGGCAGGAGATCAGTGGGTGGGTTCGAATGCTTGAGAGAAGCAGGGAAATGATCCTGAAAAGTGTTGATTTCCTGAAAGATCTGGCATTAGGCGGAACAGCCGTGGGAACTGGTTTGAATTCACATCCGGAATTTGGCGTATCCGTAGCTGAGGAGATATCGGTCCTCACAAAGAAAAAGTTTCGAACGGCTCCGAACAAATTCCACTCTCTAACCAGTAAAGATGAGATAGTTTTTGCTCATGGTGCTCTTAAAGCACTGGCAGCAGATCTCATGAAGATCGCAAATGATGTCCGCTGGCTTGCCTCCGGACCTCGTTGCGGACTTGGAGAGATAACCATTCCGGCCAACGAACCAGGCAGTTCAATAATGCCCGGTAAGGTCAATCCCACTCAGTGTGAAGCCGTCACTATGGTTTCGGTACAGGTTATGGGAAATGATTCATCCATAGGCATAGCCGCCAGCCAGGGTAATTTTGAATTGAATGTTTTCATGCCCGTGATAATCTACAATTTTCTTCAGTCCTGCCGTCTTCTCACTGATGCCATGTCTTCATTCGAGAAAAATGCTATTAGTGGTATAGAGGTGGACAAAGAACGCATCGGGAAATATCTCAGTGAATCATTAATGCTCGTTACGGCTTTGACTCCGCATATTGGATATGACAAAGCAGCTGAAATTGCAAAGAAGGCTCATAAAGACGGGGTTACGCTGAAAGATTCTGCTCTTGCTCTCGGTTATTTGACAGAGGAAGAATTTAATCAATACCTGAAGCCTGAAAAAATGGTTAATCCTGGGTAAAAAGGACAGATAAAATGAGTTATTCTAGACAGCTTGCCAGATACATCGGAGACCTTAAATTTGATGAACTACCTGTAAATACTGTTAATAAAACAAAACACTGTTTTACTGACTGGCTTGCAGCAGTCTTCAATTCCTATTCAAATAACCTTTCCACGTCTTACATTGATTTCGCAACCAGAATGGGAGAAGAAGGCTCGAGTTCTATACTGGGCTCAGAGAAAAAAACCACCCTCCCATGGGCAGCTTTTGCTAATGCAAGTCTGGGCCATATAACCGAAGTCGATGACGGGCACCGGATGTCCATAATGCATATAGGAACTGTCGTTCTACCAGTTGTCTTTGCCTATGCAGAAAAGCTTTCTTCCTCAGGGCAGGAGATGATCGAGGCCGCTGTATGTGGCTACGATCTCGCTATAAGGGTCGGAGAATGTTTAGGCAAAGATCATTATAGTATGTGGCATACGACAGCAACTGCAGGGACTTTCGGTGCGGCGGCGGCGGCCGCTAAAATGCTCAAACTCAACGAAGATGAGATTGTCTGGACATTTGGACATGCTGGGACCCAGGCTGCAGGTCTTTGGCAATTTCTTCTGGATGGAACGGTAAAGGCCAAAGCGTTTCATCCGGGGAAAGCAGTTTTCAATGGTATCGTAGCCGCAGAACTTGCTTTTCAGGGAATAGAAGGAGCAGAACATATTTTTGAAGGGGAAAAAGGATTTTGCAGGGCAGTCTCATCCGGGTTTGATCTCAATTATCTCAAGGATGAACTTGGTTCAAAATTCAAAGTAGACGAGGTTAATTTCAAGGGATATCCGACTTGTGGACAAACCCACAGCATGATAGATGCTTTAAAAAAGATCATGGCAACCCGTGATCTGTTCCCTGGTGATATTGAAAAGATCGAAGCAAGGGTATACAAAAAAGCTATAGATGTCGCTGGGATGGTAGACCCTTCAAACCTTGAAGAGGCAAAATTCAGTAATCCTTTCTGCATGGCAGCCCTGATAGTGAAAAAGGATATAACCTTTTCCAATATTTCTGCAGAAGACCTTGAAAATAAGGAAATTAGAGCATTAATGTCCAAAGTGGAACTTGTCTTTGACCCTGAACTTGAAAAGCTTTTTCCAGCATGCAGGCCCTGTTCAATATCTGTAACTTTAAAGGATGGAAGTATTCTTTCTGCTGAGAACCGCTACAGGAAGGGTGATCCGGAGAATCCGATGGAAAGAGATTCCATTGCTGAAAAATTCACAGAACTTACAAGCCAGTCTATATCCGGAGAGGAAAGAACAAAGATACTTGAATGGATCTATTCTCTGGATCTTATGAAAAATTACAAAGGATTTCAGGAGTCTTGATAGATCAGATATTAGTAAAAGATAAAAATAATCATGTGGAGGATTCATAAAAATGGCTCATATTATTGACTCGGAATTTTATAAAAATGGTTGGGGTACGGAGGAAATGCGAGCTGTTTTCTCCGATAGAAAAAGATTCCAGCGATGGTTGGATATTGAGGTAGTCCTGGCAGAAGTTCAGGCTGAATTAGGGATCATACCAGGGGAAGCAGCTGAAGAGATAGCCAAAAAAGCTGATATTGAGCTAATTGATATTGACTATGTTAAGGAAGGATTAGCGCAGACGGGCCATTCTCTTGTTCCTCTTCTTCGTGCTGTTCAGAGAGTTTGTGAAGGTTCATTGGGTGAGTATATTCATTATGGACCAACTACTCAGGATATAGAAGATACTGGAATGGCACTTGAAATCAAAGATGCATGTCGAATTATCATGAGAGATCTTTGCAGATTGGAAAAAGCGATCCTTGAGTTGGCAGATCAATATAAAAATTTCCCCATGGCAGGAAGAACCCATAACCAGCAGGGTCTTCCCATAACCCTCGGTCTGAAGTTCGCCAATTGGGGGGCAGAGGTAAGACGAGATATTGAACGCATGAAAGATGCCCGTAAAAGGATTTTCGTTGGAATGCTTCACGGAGGGACCGGGACCATGGCGGGACTTGGGGAAAAAGCTTATCCCACAATTAATAGTGTCATGGATAAACTGGGGTTGGATGTTCCTGTTACAGGTTGGGGCAGTTCCAGGGATAATTTTGCGGAATATCAGTCTTTACTGGGAATGATCGCCGGGACGATTGCAAGGATAGCAAATGAGATATTCCAGTTAAGCAGGACTGAGATCCTTGAACTTCAGGAACCCCTTGGTGAACATTATGTGGGGAGCAGCACTATGCCCCACAAAAGAAACGCAGAGACATCGGAGTTCGTTGTAGCCATGACAAGGGTAGTAATGAATAACTCAAGCCTTGGACTTCAGGGAATGATGGCTGAGCATGAGAGGGATACAAGAAGTTGGAGACTGGACTGGCATTCAATTCCAGAAAGCAGCATTATGACGGCAAAAGCATTACAGGCATGTACGGAAATCATGGAAGGTCTTGATATAAACGAACCCCGCATAACTGAAAACCTGGATATGCTCCACGGCATGCTTTTCTCTGAAGCCCTGATGTTCTACCTTGGAGAAAAGATTGGGAAGCAGACAGCTCATCATCTTATCCGGGATGCCATACTGGCTGCCAATAGCGGAGACAGAACATTCCGAGAACTGCTTCTGGAAGATCCCGAGATCGGTGCCAACATTACAAAAGAAGAACTCGATTCAGTTATGGATTACAGTAAGCATATCGGTAAATCAGCGGAACAGGTCGAGGCCGTGATAGCCCTTTCAAAAGATAAAGGAAGCAATGATCTGGATTTTATGAACTTTTAAAAAGAGGAATTGTTGATCAGGGGGAGTATGAAATGGGCAAATACAATTTCGACCAGGTAATAGAACGCAAAGGTACAGCCTGTCAGAAATGGGATAACCTCGGGAAAGTATTTGGAGATCCGGGTATTCTTGCTCTATGGAAAGCTGACATGGACTTTCAATCTCCCCCTGAAGTTATTGAAAGGCTGCGGAAAAGGCTTGATCATGGCATATTTGGTTATCCCAACAGGCCCGATGACTTTTATGATTCCATTATTTCCTGGATGTATCGCCGTCATGGGTGGAAGATAGAAAAGGAATGGATCTGTCACTCCCCCGGGGTGACACCTTCACTTGCTTTTTCCATGCTTGCCCTGACAAGGCCTGGAGACAGAATAATGATCCAGCCTCCGATCTATTCTCCCTTTTACCATATTATTGAAGAAAATGGCCGGAGAATAGTAGAAAATACACTCGTTTTGGGTAATGGCCGTTTTTCAATGGATCTGGAGGACCTGAAAGAAAAACTGGATTCCGGAGTACGGATGATTTTTCTATGCAATCCCCATAATCCCTCAGGACGTGTCTGGAAGAAAAATGAACTGGAAGATCTGGCGGAAATATGTCTTGAAAAAAAGATTATCATAGTTTCTGACGAGGTGCATTCCGATATAGTCTATAAAGGTAATAAACATATCCCAGTGGCAAGCCTTTCCAGGGAAGTGGAAAGAATCACTATCACCAGTTTTTCACCAAGTAAGACCTTTAACCTTGCGGGATTCCGTTCAGCCATAGTTGTGATCCCTGACCGAGAACTGAGAGAAAGATACAGATCATTTATCTCGGGGATGCACCTGGCAGGTGTAACTGTATTTGGTTCGGAGGCAATTGCAGCTGCATACGGAGAGGGTGAAGAATGGCTGAAGGAATTGATTGATTACCTGAGCGGGAACCTGTTTTTTGTAGAGAATTTCCTTAACAAAAACATCCCTGAAATCAAACTCATTAAACCTGAAGGTACTTACGTTCCTCTCATAGATTTTAGAAAGTTAGAATTATCTCCGCAAAAACTCCAGCACTTTCTTGTTCATGAAGCAGGGGTGGGAATGAACAATGGGGCGGAATTTGGCAGGATTACCGAGGGTTTTGCTCGAATAACCCTTGCGGCACCGAGATCTACAATAACTCAAGGTCTTAATAGAATTAACACTGCGATTGGAAGCCGTTTCCTGTGATCAAGAGAAAAGTTCAGTATCAATGAAAAAACTATCAGTACTAAAAAATATTAAAGTAGATAAAAATATAAAACTTTATCTCATTTATCTTCAGCATTTCGTGAATGATATTCATATTTCTTTTCTCCAGACTTTTATTCCATTTCTGATCGAAAACATTGGTATATCAGTTACTCAGGCAGGGGTTTTGACATCACTGCCTGGACTTTTTAACATGTTTCTTCAGCCTGTCATAGGATTTCTTTCAGATAGAAGTCTGAGACCTTTCATGATCGTATTCGGGCCCTTACTAACGGCTCTGGGGGCTTCTCTTATTCCTTCTTCAACATCTTTCGGGAGTGCCCTGGTTCTGGTTTCTATCTGGGGACTTGGTAATGCTGTATTTCATCCCCAGGGACATGGAGCGGTGGGTTACGTAGGCGAAATTGAAAAAATCCCAGTACAGCTTGCTGTTTTCAGTATGGCAGGGATTTTGGGGAGTTCCTTAAGTCCCCTTTACGCTGCTTTTCTTTTTAAGTATTTCCGAGAATTGCCATTAAGCCTCTTTCCTGTTATTCCGGTGATTTTCACAGGAACGATCTTCTGGATATTTGCCCCTTATATTCGAAAATCTATAAAAGGATCACAACGGCAATCGGATAATTTTCTTATAACAATGGAAAAGATATTACATAAGATCTGGCCGGTCTGGATTGTCACTTTTCTAAAGGATATCTGTAATCACGGTATAAAGTTTCTTTTGCCACTGTTGGTTGCTTTAAGGGGTGGCGGAATTGAAAAGGTTGGATTATCACTTTTTCTAATTCAGATAGCAAAAGTTTTGTCTCCTCTTCTGGCAGGAAGATTTGCCCTTGTTCATGGGAAAAAAAAGGTTCTTATTGTTACACAGGGTCTGGCCCCATTCCTGCTATTTCCTGAGCTGTTTTTTACAGGCTGGATCCCATTTGCATCTTTTATGTTAGGAAACGCATTATTAGTCTCATCTTCCCCTATCCTTGTTGCCAAGGCACAACAGGAGGCACCGGGAGCAAAGAGTACGGCAACATCGCTTCTTATGGGTGTAGCTTATGGGCTAAGCGGTCTTTTGATGACACTCGTTGGTTTAGTAGTAGATACACAGGGTATTATTACAGCATTCTCAATTGTGCTGCTTTTTCCTCTAATTAACGTTTTTATTATAATATTCAAATGGCCCAGGGGTGAAAGATCTTTTTAGCAGGAACAATATTCAGGTGACTGCAAGAGGGGCGAATAAACATAGTAAGAATGAGAGCCATCACAGGAGGGGACATGAAGTTCCACCCCAACTCTTGTCTTGGGCTATGAAGATTCATATATCCAAATAGACTATAGCAGATAAAAGAAACCGGTCAATCAGTACCTTTAAGGGGTTTTGAA